>DATAIB010000077.1:0-3811 GCA_036262855.1 Candidatus Limnocylindrales bacterium | reverse complement strand
CGACGTGCAGGTTCGGCGCGCCGCCGCGTTCCGGGCCGGGCACGACGAGGAGGCGGCGGCCGAGCTGGCGCGGCGCGTGATCGCGCGAGCATCCGCCCTCGGTGATCGGGCCACGGAGCTGCGCGCCGTGCTGGAGCTGGGCCAGGCGCTCACGAAGACGCCGATCGGCGAGGGCTTCGGCGTCTCCGACATCGAGGTGGACATCGATGCGGCGGAGGCCGCCTTCGAACGCGCCATCGAGCTCGCCCGCGAGGTCGGGGACGAGCGCGTCCTCGCCACAGCGGAGCGCGAGGCGGGGGCAATGTCCCTGTCCAGGGTGCGAGGGTGGTTCGTCGCGCAGGTGCGAGCCGGGTCGGCGCAGGCCGTCGCGACGCGGGTGCTCGCGGGCGAGGACATCGAGGAGATCCTCAAGGAAACCCCGATCGCCCCGATCGTGGCAGAGACCCGCGGCCACTGCGAGCGGGCGCTCGAGATCTACGAGCGGCTCGGCGACCGGACCGGCGTGATGTCGACCGTGATCCTGATGGCGTACCTGAATTACGCGCCGACCATCCATCTCACGTCGTCCGCACGCCACCTCGAGGAGATCCGACGCGTGATCGCGCGGCAGCAGGACCTCGTGACGGAGAGCGAGCGCGCGCGCCAGGAGCTGCACATGCTCATGGGCGTGCATGTGTATGCGCGCGCGAAGGTCGTGCCGGACCTCGCGCTGAGCCGGGGCGAGGAGGCCTACCGCGCCGCCCGGATCGACGGCGACCAGTCCACGGAGTTCAGCGCCGCGACGGGCGTCGCACTCACGCATCTCGGCCTGGGCGAGGTGGAGCAGGCGGATCGGTGGCTGGACGTGGCCGCACCGCTCGCCGCCAGCTCGCTGACGCCGCTGCGCACGCGCCAGCTGGAGCTCATGCGGGGACGCGTCCGCGCCGCCGCCGACGACGCGGGCGCGATGCTCAGGCATTTCGACCAGGCGCGGACCCTGGCTGCCCGTGCCGGCTCGGCAGCCCGCTGCGAGACTGCGGCGTGGGTCGCGCTCGCAGCAGCGCGGCTGGCGGGGCGTACCCGCGGCGATGCCGAGCCGCTGCTCGCGCTGGCGCAGGAAGCCGCCGACCTTGCCACCTCGATCGCGGCGACATTGCCGGGCCACAGCCCGTGGCCCGCCTACGCGGACGCCGCCAGGGCCGAGATCGCGCTCGCCCGCGGCGATGTCGCCGGTGCTGCCGCGGCCGGCGGCGCCGTGATGCAGGCGCTCCAGGAGGCGATCACCGAGGACGTGCATCTCGAGGCCCTGCTGTCGGCCAGTCGCGGCATCCTCTCCGGGGCGCCGCCGGAGATGCAGGAACCCGTTCGCGAGTGGCTGCGCCTGACGCTGTCGCGCATCGCCCAGGCAACCGTCGACGATCACGTCCGGGTGCGTTGGCTCCGCAGCCCGCTCGGACGCGAGCTCGTGGAGCTCGCGGGCGCATTCGAACCGGACCTCGCGGGCGGGGCTCCGGCGCAGGCCGCGACGCCGTCCACGGTTGCGGCGGGGCCCGGGCATCTCGACGACACGGACCGGCGCATCGCGAAGCTCCTGACCGAGGGCCAGACGAACGGCGAGATGGCCGCCGAGCTCGGCATGACCGAGCCGGAGCTGGCGCAGCGGCTCACCCGCGTCTACGCAGGCCTTGGTGCGTCCAACCGCGCGGAGGCAACGACACTCGCGTTCCGCGGGATGGGCGGGACCGCGGCGCTCGTCTCGGCCACCGCCGGGCGCGACGGGGCCGGGCGCGACGCCGCCCCTGCGAGCGCCTGATGCCGCTGCGCGTGGGCGTCGATCGCCACAAGTGCATCGGCGCGGGCAACTGCATCACGATCGCGCCGACCGCCTTCGATTGGCTCCGTGGCGACTTCGCCAAGGCGGACGTCGTCGACCCGGACAGCGTCGAGGACGAGCTCGTCCGTGAGGCCGCATTCGCCTGCCCGACGGCGGCGATCTGGATCGAGGACGTTGCCGAGCTCCTGCCGTGGCAGTTGCGGGGCAAGGCCGAGCCCAAGCGGCGCGTGCTCAAGACCTTCATGTTCACCGACGTGGTCGGCTCCACGAATCTCGTCGAGGTCATGGGCGACGAGGCGTGGGACACGCTCCTCCGCTGGCACGATGCAACGCTGCGGGAGGTGTTCACCGCGCACCAGGGCAAGGAGATCTCGACAACGGGCGACGGCTTCTTCGTGGGCTTCGACTCGCCGGAGCAGGCGGTCGCGGCGGCGGTGGCGATCCAGCGGCGCCTTGCCGAGCACCGCCAGAAGGCCGGCTTCGCCCCGCCGATCCGGATCGGGATCCATGCCGCGGATGCCAACCAGGTCGGCGAGAACTTCCGGGGCCGCGGCGTGCACGAGGCGGCCCGCATCGCGTCGATCGCGGGCGGCAACGAGATCGTGGCCAGCGTCGCGACGGCGGGCGAGGCCTACCCGGTGTCCGCGCCGCGCAGCGAGCTGCTCAAGGGGTTCTCCGAGCCGGTCGAGGTCGTCACGATCGACTGGCGCTAGCGGCGGCTCCCGCCCCCGGTTTCGATCGCGCGCAGCACGATCCGGACGACGATCGAACCGATCACCGCGAACAGCAGCGCGCCGAAGAAGCCCTGTGCCGGGTCGTTGCCGATGCTGCGGACGATCCAGCCGCCCACGATCGCGCCGAGGATGCCCACGACGATCGTCGGCAGGCAGCCCTGCACGCTGCGATTGCCGCGCACGAACCAGCCGGAGATCGCGCCTGCGAACAGGCCGATGACGATCCAGCCGAGGAGGTCGTAGCCGGGCATCGCCGGATTGTGCCTTACGCGGGCGGGATGTTCTGGTTCAGGTGGAACAGGTTCGTCGGGTCGTAGCGGCGCTTGACCTCGGCAAGGTGCTGGTACGTGGCGCCCGGATAGGCGGCATGGACCCGCGCCGCACCCTCGTCACCGACGAACCCGACGTACGCGCCGTCGTCCTCCTGTCGGATGGCGTCGGCGAACTCGTTGACCCAGGCGAGCCGACGCGTGCGGTCCTCGTCGTCCGTGTAGAAGACCGCGATGTTGACCATGATCGGGCTGCGCCGGTGCGCATATGCCGTGGCATCGACCGGGACGCGCGCCATCGCGCCGCCGAGCACGCGGATCTGGGCAGCCCGGAGTGAGGCATCGGACGCTTCCAGGTATCGCATGATCGTCGTGGCGGTCTCGCGGTCGACTCGATCCAGCATGAGGTTCAGGCTCACCGCAAGCGGGTGGTAGTCCGGGTCCTCGGGCGGGAACATCTCCGGATACGTCATGGGGCGTACGAGGTCCGCGATCGGCGCGTCCAGGCCGGCGAGCTTCGCCAGGTCACGGAATGGCTGCAGCGCCGCGTTGCCTTCGTCTGCGGGCCCCGCGTAGCACATGAGCCCGAAGATGACGACCTTGCCGTGCCATTGCTCGTCGACCATCGGCATGGGCGGGCAGGGCATGACGTTCGCGATCGTCGACAGCTCCTCGGGCGCCTCGCCGGCGAGGGCGGTGAACCGCTCCACGGTCTCCGCGGTCGCGGGCAGGAACAGCATTCCGCCCACGATCCCGGGCAGCTCCGCGAGCCGGTACTGCACCCGCACCATGACGCCGAAGTTGCCGCCGCCGCCGCGGATCGCCCAGAAGAGGTCCGGGTTGGTTGACGCGTCGGCCCGGAGGAGCTGGCCGTCCGCCGTGACGACGTCCGCCGCGAGCACGTTGTCGATGGTCATGCCGTGCTTGCGGACGAGGTACCCGATCCCGCCGCCGGTCGTGATGCCGCCGATCCCGACCGAGCCGGTATCGCCGAA
>DATAIB010000076.1:0-3291 GCA_036262855.1 Candidatus Limnocylindrales bacterium | reverse complement strand
GCAGCAGGATCCTGGTGACGCTAGCGGAGAGGCCATACCCGTTCCCATCCCGAACACGGAAGTCAAGCTCTCCAGCGCCGAAGATACTGAGAGGGCAGCCTTTCGGGAAAATAGGTCGTCGCCAGGATCTTGTGCTTTCCGCGGGTTTTCGCGCGCGAGCGACCGCATGCGGGGGACCCTGCGATCCTCGGGATCCGTTCGGGCCTCGTTGCCGGGTATGCTGCGATCGTGACGCTTCCCGGACCTGACCAGGCCCTTTCGCCACGCCCGTCGGTCGACGAGACCGGCACGCCAGCCGGGCCGCGTGGCTGCCCATTCCTTCTCGCCGACGGCGGCGGCTGGCGCCTCGATATCCCATCCAGGGAGCACGAATGCACGGCCGTGAGCCCTGCAGCCGCGTTGTCGCTCGAGAAGCAGGCGAGGCTGTGTCTCACCGCCGCGCACACGAGCTGCGCCACCTACGTGGCGTCGATGGAGGCACGCGGGACCCGACTCGGGATCGCTGCCCCAGCGCACGCGACGCGCTGGGGCCTCACGCGCACGACCGCGGTCATCCAGGACGCCGGGGGGATGCGGTCCCGTGTCTCGAGCGCCATCACCGATCGGGGCCGGTGGCCGGCCGTCCCGGCGGTGCTCCTGCTGACCGGGCTCATCGTCCTTGGGCTGTCGGGCCTTCGCGGCACGCCGGCATCCTCGATCGCAACGCCCCCGGCGACCGGCCCCGTGATCGCAGCAACCGCGACGGCGCAGCCGACCGCACAACACACCGCGGTGCCGGGCACGGAGGCGCCGACTGCCGAGCCGACCGCGCCACCTTCAGCCGCGGCCACCGCCAAACCCTCGATCGTGCCGCCGCCGACACCGGCAGCGTCCTTCCGAACGTACACGGTGAAGAACGGCGACACCCTGAGCGCGATCGCCTCCAAGTTCGGGACGACCTCGCGGGCCATCGCCGACCTCAACGGCATCAAGGTCAGCACGACGCTCCACGCGGGCGACGTCCTCAAGATCCCGAACGCCTAGATCTCGAGACCTGGATCCGCCCCTGCGGGTCCCTCGGCCGGCACCCGCCGACGCTGCCCATGCGCGGCGCCGGTCACGCTCAGCGTTGGCAACCCCGGCACCAGGTCGTGGCCTCGCTGCGCGAGCTGACCTCGCTCAGGCGCGTCCCGCAGCGCGGGCACGGCTCGCCGCCCCGAAGGTGGACCGCGAGGAAGTCGCGCACCTGCTTCTCGAACGTCGGCGGCACTCGCTCGCGCAGGATCTCGATCGCGTGCGCGAGGGTCGTGCCGGTGGCCACGTACAGTCCATCGATCTCCTCCGGCGCCAGCGACGAGCGGCGTCGGAATGGGCTGAGCTTCGCGGCATGGAGGATCTCGTCGCTGTACGCGTTGCCGATCCCGGCAATGAACGCCTGGTTCCGAAGCAGCGACTTGAGCTCGCCGGGATGGCGCCGAATTCGGTCTCGCCACGCATCGAGCGTGAGGGAGGGATCATCGGCGTCAGGACCCTGTTCGGCGTCCTCGAAGGCGACGACAGGACGCGTCACGCCCGCGGGTAGCAGGTACACCTTGCCCATCTGGCTGGGGTCGCGATAGCGAATCTCGGCCTCCGCGTCGGCGGGCGGCAGCCACGATGCCCCCTTCGTCCACGGAGCGGGCTTGGGCGCGCGGCCGGTGCGGGGACCGAACCGCAGGATGACCGCGGTGGCCTGGGGCAGCTTGTCGCCGGGCGCGGCGAGCTGGAACCGGCCGGTGAGCATCGCGTTGACCGCGATGCGATCACGTGACAGATCGAAGACGATGAACTTCCCGCGCCGGCGGATACGGGTGAGCGTCTGGCCGACCAGTGCCTGCAGCTCGGCGGGGGTGCCTCGCACGGCCAGCGGCGCGGGCGCCTCGGCGTGGGTGATCGGCCGGCCCGCAAGGGCC
The DNA here is from genome assembly GCA_036262855.1 of Candidatus Limnocylindrales bacterium. Classification (GTDB taxonomy): domain Bacteria; phylum Chloroflexota; class Limnocylindria; order Limnocylindrales; family CSP1-4; genus UBA5189. The sequence continues at coordinate 1,360 of DATAIB010000076.1, read as the reverse complement.
GCCTGGAAGGCGTCGGCGACGATCGCCAGGTCGGGCAGCTCGGGCACGGGAGCACGATTGTAGCCGCGTGGACCTGCGTGCTAGACTCCGCGGGCCCTTCGGGGCGGAACAGCACGAACACGCGCCCAGCCCGATTGTGACCTCGAAGGAGCGGACCGCGAGCCCACCAAACCTCCGGACCACTGATCGAACCACCGACGGCCTGGGCAGATGCCCGGGCCGTTCTGCGTTTCGAGGGAGCCCCTGGACAGGAGATTGAATTGACCGAAGAGCAACAGGGCGGGACGATGGAGCCGACCGAGGCGACCGCCGAGGCGAACAGCTCTGCGCCGACCGCCGGCACCGTTGCGGTTGCCGACGAGCCCGCCACCAGCCAGACCCTCGACACCGAGGCGACGGCAGACGCCACCTCCGCGACCGACGCGGCGCCCGCCGAACCCGACGCGGCACCGGCTGCCGAAGCCGCAGCGGAAGCCCCCGCCGAGGCGGCCACCGCCGAGGAGGCACCCGCTGCCGACGCGGCGCCTCCCGCCGACGCCGCACCCGCTGCGATGGATGAGGCACCGACTGCGATGGACGCGGCCGAGATGGCCGACGCGCCCGCGGCAGAGGAGCCCGAGGAGGCCCCCGAGGAGGCGTCAGCGGCCGAGGAGACCGCTCCCGCCGCCGAGGCGCCCGCGGCACCCGCCAAGCCTGCGAAGCCGACCGGCCCGGAGCCGACGACGATGGAGGAGCTGCTCGCGGAGCAGGACGCCGACATCAAGAGCTTCAAGCACGGTGACGTGGTCGAGGGCTCGGTCGTCCGGATCGACAAGGACGAGATCCTGGTCGACATCGGGGCAAAGAGCGAAGGCGTCGTCAGCAATCGCGAGCTCTTCGGACGCAACACCGAAACCCAGCCGACGCTGAACGTCGGCGACACGGTCCTCGTCTACGTCCTCCAGCCCGAGTCGCCCGAGGGCCACGTGGTCCTCTCGCTCCGCCGCGCCGGCCTCGAGCGCAAGTGGCGCTCGATGCAGGAGCAGTTCGAGGCGGGCGTGATCATCGAGGCGCCGGTCATCGACCACAACAAGGGCGGCCTCATCGTCGACTGCGGCATCCGCGGCTTCGTGCCGATCAGCCAGATCGTCGACTTCCCGCGCCGGCCCCAGAACGACCAGCCGCGTGACGCAGCCCAGGAGATCGCCGAGAAGCTCCAGCCGTTCGTCGGCCGGAAGCTGCGGCTCAAGATCCTGGAGGTCAACCGCAAGGCGAACCGCCTGATCCTGTCCGAGAAGGTGGCCCTGTACGAGGAGCGCCGCGAGAAGCGGGACGAGCTCTTCAGCAGCCTCCAGGTCGGCCAGAAGGTCACCGGCAACGT
>DATAIB010000075.1:0-6140 GCA_036262855.1 Candidatus Limnocylindrales bacterium | reverse complement strand
GCGAGTGAGCGATTACCACGGCGTGATCCGCCCCGGTCCGGACGGTCGCCTCCCGCACGTCGGCGAGATCGTCGCGGTCATTCCGAACCACGTCTGCCCGGTCATCGACCTCAGGGACACCTTCGTGGCCACGCGTGGCGGCACCGTGGTCGGCACGTGGCCTGTCGATGCCCGCGGTCGGAGCGGCTGAGTAGACTCGCGCCATGTACTACGCCCGCCATGGCCAGGTTCCCCAGCAACGCCACACCCAGCTCCGCCAGCCTGACGGCAGCCTGTACGCAGAGGAGCTGTTCGGCGTCGAGGGGTTCAGCGGCCGCTCCTCCCTGCTGTACCACCTGACGCCGCCGACGCGGACCCACAAGGTCGAGGCGGTTCGGAAGGTCAAGCTCGAGGCGGCCGACGAGAACGTCCATCGCCACCACCTGACGAAGACCGGCGAGGTCAAGCCCAAGGGAGACGCGATCTCCGGTCGAGTGCCGCTCTATTTCAACAACGACGTCGTCTTCGGAATCGTGCGGCCGGCCGAGCCGATGCCCGACGGCCAGTTCTACCGCAACGGTGTCGCCGACGAGATGCTGTACGTCCACGAGGGCACGGGCGTCTGCGACACGATCTTCGGGCCGCTCCGGTACGGGCCGGGCGACTACCTCGTGCTGCCGATCGGCACGACGTGGCGCCTCGATCCGGACGAGGGATCCGAGCAGCGGATGCTGTATCTCGAAGCACCGTCGGAGATCGAGCCGCCGAAGCGCTACCGGAACGACTACGGCCAGCTCCTCGAGCACTCGCCCTACTCCCAGCGCGACATCCACCAGCCAGACGAGGCGGCGCCGCGCGACGACCACGGCGATTACGTGATCCACGTCCGGTCGACGGACCTCGTGACGGCGTACCACTTCAAGCACCACCCGTTCGACCTCATCGGGTGGGACGGCTACCTCTGGCCGTTCCGCTTCAACATCGCGGACTTCCAGCCGATCACCGGTCGTGTCCACCAGCCGCCGCCGGTCCACCAGACCTTCCAGGCCCGGAACTTCGTGGTGTGCTCGTTCGTGCCCCGCAAGTTCGACTACCACCCGCTGGCGATCCCGGCCCCGTACAACCACTCGAACATCAACTCGGACGAGGTCATCTATTACGTCGCGGGCAACTTCATGAGCCGCCGCGGGGTCGACATCGCCTCGTTCACGCTCCACCCAGCCGGAATCCCGCACGGGCCGCATCCGGGCTCGGTCGAGGCGTCGATCGGCAAGGAGGGGACCGAAGAGCTCGCGGTGATGGTCGACACCTTCCACCCGCTCAAGCTCACGCAGGCCGCGCTCGACCTCGACGACGACCGCTATCCGTATTCCTGGATCCCGCCGGAGGATGCGGAGGAGCACGCTGCGGAGCTCTCGCAGCGCGGCCCGGAGGCGTTCCCCGACTGACCTCTGCCCGTTCGTCCATTGGCGCCGGCCGGTGCGGTGGGTACGATCGGGCGAGATGCCCGGATACGCACGGTCGCGCGCGCGTCAATCGGCCCGTCCCGGGCAGCGGGACGATGAGCGCGCGTCCGGCTCCCACCTTGCCCAGCAGGCCGCCTCGATGGCCCTGGAATCCCCGGACCTGCTGCGTCCCGAGCACGTTGCCGCGCTGCAGTCCTCCGCGGGCAACAAGACCGTGCAGGGCCTGTTCAAGCTCGGCAGGAAGAAGAAGCCGCAGGGCCCTGGGGCGTTGACCTGGCAGAACACCAAGTGGGCCGACGCGCGGTTTCTGGGGGCAAGCGACGGAGGCACCACCGGTGTGCTCTTTGCCGGTGCACGAGGCCAGGAGGTCGTCGTGAAACCCGGCGAGGCCATGGACGTCGAGGGCGGGGTCGCGTCCTACATGATCAACCAGGCCGCGGCGGCGGGCGGGAGCGGCGTGGCGCTCGCGCCCGGCTATCGCGTCGCGTCGAGCACCGAGACGCGCCAGATGGAGCAGGTCTTCAGGGGACTGGTTCCCGCGGCGGGCAAGGAGAAGCGAGTTTCCAACCTGATCGGCAAGCTCTCGGCCGGCGGCGTGGTCGTCCAGGACGTAGCCCAGGGAAAGGCACTCAACGAGGCGATCGACGACCTCCCGAAGCACACGAAGCAGCGCCGCTTCGGCGGCGGTCGCAAGCTGCGCGCGGATTCGCCGATGCGGATCTTCACGGATCCTCGAAAGGTCCATTCGCTCGGATCCGTCCACGCCGCCGACATGTTCTCGGGCAACGACGATCGGCTCGGTGGAGACGTTCTGAACCTCGAGAACATCCTGGTGTCCGGGAACAAACTCGGGATGATCGACAACGTCATGGACAAGGACAAGTCGTACCTGCGCGACTTCACCATCGGCAAGACCGTGAAGACGAAGAAGACGGCTGACGACGCCATCGCGGACTGGAAGGCGCAGCCGGCGACGAAGCAGCTGGCGGCAGGGAAGTTCGACGAGGTCGCCGCGCAGATCTTCCAGAGGCTGCTCAAGGACGCCCCCCGTGCCCTGCACCACGACGTGAACGACGCCGCCGGGCGCAAGATCGGGAGCAGGGGGCGCGCTGTCGATGCGGATGCGATCACCGAGATCCTCAAGGAACACCAGGACATGTTCGAGATGGCCTTCGCGGCGGGCCTCGCTGCGGGCCGCGACCAGCTGGTGAGGTCCCTGAACAAGCTGCTCCAGATGGAGGGGTTGCTCGAGGAGGTCGCCGGTGGAGGCGACCTGACGGAAGTGCGTCGCGTTCTCGCCACGCGCCGGGACTTCCTGCTCAACGGCGCGTAAGCCCAGCCTCCCGGATCGCGTCGCTCGGCTACTCGTCGGCGAGGCGCAGCTCCGTCGCCGTCCGGTTCGCACCGCCCGCGCCCGCCTGGGCGATCACGACGCCGATGAGGATCAGCGCGCCTCCGGCGAGCTGAATGGGCGTCAGCGTTTCGTGGAACAGGAGGCTCGCGAGGACGATCGTCCAGATGGGCTCGACCGTCGAGACGAGGGACGCGCGAGCGGCGCCGATCCGGTGGGATCCCGCGCGGAATGCCTGCACGGCGATGAAGGTCGAGACGAGGCCCACACCGGCGATCCCGAACCACGCCTCGCCCGGGATCTGGGCGGGCATCACGGGCCGGTTCAGCGCGACCGCGGTCACCCAGTACGTGATCGCCGTGGCGGTGAGCATCACCGCACCGGTCGCGGTCGGGTCGGACGCGTCCTCCTGCTCCGCGCCGGTTCCCGACCGGCGTTCGCCCGACAGGCGCGCCGACAGCACGATCCAGATCGAATAGATCACGGGCGACACCGCGACGAGGGCGAGCGACAGGAGTGGTGGCACGGCCGTGGCGTCGATGTTCCCGACTGCCAGCGCGACGCCGACCAGCGCGATCGCAAGCGCACCCCACGCCCGCCGCCCTTCGAGCGGCCGCCCGACCTGCAGCGTGATGACCGCCACGATCGCCGGGTACGTGTAGACCATCAGCCCCGCGAGCGATGCGGACACATGCTCGAGGCCCGCGTAGTACGTCGCGGAGTTGCCCGTGTACAGCACGCCGAGGGCAACGGCGACGAGCACCGCGCGCCGGTCCACGCGCCGCAGGCCGGCACGCGCGGAGGGCACGATGGCGATCCACAGCCACGCCGCGGCCGCGCCGATCAGGAACCGCCAGGCCATCAGCTCGTGCCAGCCCACGCCGGCGCCGTAGACCGGCTTCGCGAACAGCGCGCCCGAACCGAACGCGAACGCGGAGATGACGGTCAGGATGATTCCGAGCACGACCTGCGAAGGCATCGGGCGAGGCTAGCAAGCGGCGGCAGGCCGGAGCAGGGCCCGGTAGCGCGCGCCCCGGGCCGGGGAGGGCGCCACCGGCGTCGCGGCGCCATCCGGCATGATTCGCGCGATGGCCGAGGAACGCCGACTCGTCACCGTGCTCTTTGCCGACGTCGTCGGATCGACCGCGCTCGGGGAGGCCCTGGATCCGGAGGACGTGCGCGCGCTGCTCGGTCGCCTCTACGGGATCGCGACCGAGGCCGTGGAGCGGCACGGCGGGCGCGTCGAGAAGTTCATCGGCGACGCGATCATGGCCGTGTTCGGCGTCCCGATCGCGCACGACGACGACCCTGCCCGCGCGCTCAGCGCCGCGATGGAGCTCCGTGACCGCGTGAGGGCCGACGCGCGCCTGAGTGCCCAGGTCCCGATCCGGCTCGGGGTGAACGGCGGCGAGGTCATCGCCTCCCGCGAGGAGGACGCCCGCGTCCTGGTGACCGGCGACCCCGTGAACACCGCGGCGCGCCTCCAGTCAGCCGCGGATCCGTGGTCAATCCTGGTTGGCGAACGGACGGTGCGCGCGGTCCAGGATCGATTTCAGTTCGGGCCGCGTGTCGAGGTCGAGGCGAAGGGCAAGGCACTGCCGATCGGGGCGCACGAGCTCATCGGGGTCGCAGCCGGACGGCCGAGGCGCCGCGCGACGAAGATCGTCGGTCGAGAGGCCGACCTCGACCAGCTGGAGCTCGTGGCGCGTCGAGCGTTCGACGAGGGCCGGCCGTACCTCGTGAGCGTCGTGGCGCCCGCCGGCGTCGGGAAGTCGCGCCTCCTCGAGGAGTTCGTCGGCCGCCTCGACCCGAAGGTCAAGGTCGTGATGGCCCAGTGCCTGCCCTACGGCCAGCGGCTCACCTACTGGCCGATGCGCGCGATCCTGCTGTCGATCGTCGGCTGCCCCGAGGGCGCGACGCCCGAGGAGGTGCGCGCCGCGCTCAGCCGCTGGCTGAACGCCGCGAACGAGCCCGACGCAGACCGCACTGCGGAGCTCCTCGCCGCAACGATCGGCGCCTCCGAGATCGAGGGCGACCGGCTCGCGGTCTTCGCGGCCTGGCGCAGGTTCGTGGAGCTCGCAGCGCTGCAGCACCCGCTCGCGCTCGTCATCGAGGATCTCCACTGGTCCAGCGACAGCCTGCTCGACCTCGTCGATGCGGTGCTCCAGCCGCGCGCCGAGGTCCCGCTCGTGATGATCGTGCTGGCGCGGCCGGAGCTCCTCGACCGGCGCCCGGGCTGGGGCGGCGGGCGCCGCAATGCGGTATCGATCGCGCTCGAGCCGCTGTCATCCAAGGCGGTCGAGGCCCTCGTCGCGGACCTGCTCGATACGCCGTCGCCGGAGATCGTGCGCGCCGTCGTCGCTCGTGCGGAGGGCAACCCGTTCTATGCCGGCGAGATCGTTCGTTCCCTCGTCGACCGGCTTGGTGCCGATCCCGCGGCCGCAGCGGTCGAAGGCGCCATCGCGTCCCTCCCGGACAACGTCCAGGCCACCGTCCTTGCCCGCCTGGATGCCCTGCCGCCGACGGCTCGCCGGGTGGTGCAGCTGGGGGCCGTGATCGGCCGGACGTTCGAGCCGCGGGCGATCCCCGCCGTGGACCCGAACTTGACGGAGCTCGACGCCACTCGCGGCGTCGATGACCTGATCGATCGCGAGCTCGTCCGACTCGGTATCCGCGGCGAGGTCACGTTCCGGCACATCCTGATCCGCGAAGTCGCCTACAACACGTTGCCGCGCGCGGAGCGCGCTCGGATCCACGGCACCGCGGGGCGCTGGTTCGCGCAGGAGGCGGCGGCCCGGGGACGCGTCGATGAGCTGGCAGAGCTCGTTGCGTTCCATCTCCGCGAGGCGGTGACGATCGGGAGCCTGACGGGGGATCCCGTGGCGCCGGAGCTGGCCGCCCTTGCGGTCGAGTGGCTGCGGCGCGCGGCTGAAGCCGCGGCGGCGGGCGCGGCGGCGGTGGAGGCAGCTCGCCACCTGAACGCGGCGATCGAGCTGGCGCCACCGGAGCTGCAGCCCGAGATGTACGAGCGCCTCGGCCAGATCTGGGGTGGTGGCGGGGGCGACGAAGGCCCGCTGGCCTTCGAGCGCGCCTGGGAGCTTGCCCGAGCCCAGCACAAGGGACCCGAGATGGAGCTGCGCCTGCTCGGGCAGGCGATGTGGATGCGCGCGCGCTGGATCGGCTCGCTGGGCCACGTCCTCACGGACGCCGAAGCGGCCCTCCGGTACGCCGAGATCGAGCGCCTCATGCAGCTCGAGACGTCCGATCTCGCGCGCTTCCACGGGGAGCTCGCCCTCGGATTCCAGGGCCAGACGGCCGAGGGCCTCATCTCGCCCGCAGATCTC
>DATAIB010000074.1:0-1646 GCA_036262855.1 Candidatus Limnocylindrales bacterium | reverse complement strand
CCACTTCGGCTCCGGCATCTGCTCCCACAGGCGCAGGAGCGGCCCGGCCATCTTCGTCGTGAGCGTGCCTGCCACGATCAGCACGTCGGCCTGGCGCGGGGAGGCGCGGAACGGAAAGGCCCCCCATCGGTCGATGTCGTTCTTCGAGGTGGCGAAGCTCATCATCTCGATCGCGCAGCACGCGAGGCCGCTGAGGAGCGGCCACAGGCTATTCGCGCGCAGCAGGTCGAGGACGTAGTCCGCCTTCGTGGGGATGACCTCGAGCAGGCCGGACCAGCGCGCGTCATCGCGACGGCCTGCGTCCGTCTGCCCGAACTCGGCGAGATGTGTCACGTCGACCTGCAGGTCGTTCGCCGCGTACGCAGTTGGATCGGCGGGCGCCCACAACGCGTTGCTGACCACGATCGGCGCGGCGACGGCCGTGGAGCCCGGCACGACCAGGGCCGCGGGCTCGTTGCCGCTCTGGTCAGAGCCCATGGGTGCGGTGCGGGTGTCGTCGGTCATCGGCCCGGTCCTCGCCAGCTCAGGACGCCCTTGCGCCACGCGTACGCGAGCCCGAACAGGAGGATCGCCACGAAGACGAGCATCGTCGTGAACCCCTGCGGCTCCGGCAGGTTCCGGAAGACGAGGGCCCAGAGGTAGATGAACACGACCTCGATGTCGAAGGCGACGAACAGCAGGGCGTAGATGTAGAACGACAGGCCGAAGCGGCCGTGGGTGTCGCCATAGGTGTCGATGCCGGATTCGTACGGCAGGCCCTTGTGGACGTCACCGCGATTGCGATGCGACAGGAGCCACGCCGCGCCGAACGTGAGGAACGTGAACGATCCGGCGGCGAAGGCGAACCCGATGATGTACCAGATCCCGGTCAAGCCATCCTCGCTCCGTGCCTGCGATCCGGGGGCGGACGCTGGGCACTCCATCCGTTGGCGGACTTCGTGGCATTCGCGACCAACCGTCCGGAGACGGCCGTCGCCCGAGCCCATTCTACCGATCCGGCCTCGCGGCGGCGTCGCTCGCGGAAGGGCCTGCCGCGAAGCCCGGAATGTGGGCATTCCTCGGCATTCCACGCTCGAAGGCGAGGACGGCGAAGGCGCCGGTCGCGCGCGGGTCGAGCATGCGCATCAGGGCGGCGCGCGCGGTCGCGTACGACTCGAACGTGGTGTCCGCGGCGGTCTGCATGCCGACGAGCAGCTCACCCGCGCCGAGATCGGCGAGGAACGGGCCCTGGGTCGTCGTGCCGATTTCGCGCATCCCGGCCCGCGCCGCAGCGCGCTCGACGGCGGTGAGGTCGACGTGCGCGGTGAGGTCCTGGCGCCCGATGGCGACGAACGGGTCCGCGTGGACGCGATGCCGGTGGTAGGCCCGGAGCGTGCTGCCTCGCCCTGCGGCGTAGAGATCGCGCGCCGGGTAGCCGTAATCGATCAGGAGCGCGATGCCGCGTTCGAGGGGGGCGACCGCGTGGGCGAGCCACGCGTCGATCGCCAGGCAGATCTCGGCTGGCTGGCCCGGTGCAAGGGTGATGCCCTCGTCCGCGAGGCGGGCCTCGAGCGCGGGCGTGGACGGCTCGGCCAGCGGCGTGTCGAACGGGCGCGCGCCGCGTGCGAGCGTGACGTAGCGCTCGAGGACGCGGCCGTCGGCGGCGC
>DATAIB010000073.1:0-1505 GCA_036262855.1 Candidatus Limnocylindrales bacterium | reverse complement strand
GGCTGTCGCGCGCCGCGTTGCGCAAGGCTTCCGGCGGGACGAACGAACGCTCGGACTCATGTTCGTCGCGCCGCTGGTGATCACGGGCCTGCTCGGCTGGGTCATGCGCGACCAGACGGACACGATCGTCGACGTCGTGGTCGTCAACGAGGCGGGTCCTGTCGGCGACCGAATCGTCTCCGCGCTGCAGAACGCCGCCAGCGACCCCGACAAGCATCTCGCGATCGCGGGCGTGGTCGCGGACAGGGCGGCCGCAGAAGCGAAGATCCGTGACGGCTCGGGCGACCTCGCCATCCTGATCCCGAGCGATCTCCTCGCTGCCGTCGCGTCGGGCCAACGCCCCACGCTCACCGTCATCAGCGCAGGCATCGAGCCCGGCGCGGAGGCGGGCAACTTCGGGACGCTCCAGTCCGTCATGGCCGGGCTCGCGAACGAGCTCGTCCCACCGGGCGGCACGCCGCCCATCCTCCCGAACATCCAGCACGAGACCGTGTTCCTGTCGCCGGACGCAGACCAGGTCGACGTCTTCGCGCCGATCTTCCTCGGCTTCTTCGGCTACTTCTTCGTGTACATCCTCACGGGCATCAGCTTCCTGCGCGAGCGGGTCGGGGGCACGCTCGAGCGCCTCCTGTCGACGCCGGTGACGCGCGGCGAGATCGTCATCGGCTACAGCCTCGGGTTCGGGCTGTTTGCGGCGATCCAGGTGCTCCTGCTCTCCGCATTCATTCTCAACTCCTTCACGACCCCCGCGCTCGGACCGGTTCCGGCATTCACGATCGGGCTCGGGGTGAGTTCCGCAGGGCCCACGTGGATCGCGATCGTGATGGCGCTGCTGCTGTCCGTTGGAGCGGTCAACCTCGGGATCTTCCTGTCGACGTTCGCGCGCACCGAGCTGCAGATCATGCAGTTCATCCCGCTGGTGATCGTGCCCCAGGGCCTGCTCAGCGGCCTCCTGTGGCCGGTCGAACGGCTGCCGGACGTGCTGCAGGTCATCGCCCACCTTCTGCCGCTGACCTACGCCGTCGAGGGCCTGCGGGCGGTGATGCTCAAGGGCGCGGATCTCTCGTCGAGCGTCGTTCAGGTCGACCTTGCGGTCCTGGCCGCGGTCGCGCTCGTCTTCGTGCTGCTGGCCTCGCTGACGATCAAGCGCGAGGTCGTGTAGCTCCGAGACCGCTCGTCCGCGTCAGCCCTGGTGGAGGCCGCAGGCCTTCCAGATGTCGCGGACCGCATGGTCGTAGGTCAGCAGGAACTCGGGGTCCTTGTAGGGATCGTTCCCGCTGGCCTGGCGCTCCATGAAGGTCCGGATGACGGCCACGGCATCGGCCAACCCGGCCGGCGTGTTCGCCTCGAGGCCCGCCTGGATGGACTGGCGGTTCGAGGCATCCGCGAGCTCCAGGCGCGCGGCAGCGTCACAGAAGGCGCCGGCTGCGTCCCCGGGCGCCGAGGTGGCTCCGCCGGGTTTGGTCGTGGGCGCGCCGCCTGGACCGCAACCAAGGAGCAGGAAG
>DATAIB010000072.1:0-16876 GCA_036262855.1 Candidatus Limnocylindrales bacterium | reverse complement strand
GAGGGCTGGCGCGAGGTCGATCGCGACGCTCGTCAGGTTCCCCTTCGTGCCATCCGCCGAGGAGTACGGGTAGTGCCACGTCTTCCAGGTCGCCGTGACGGGGAGCGTGCCCGTCGGGAACGTGCCGAACGAGACCATCTTGGCGCCGCTGGCCTTGCCCTGGAGGTTCGAGATGATGGTCACGATCCGGTCTGCGACCGACTTCCGGCACCCGCTGGTCGGCGGGTTCTTCGGCGCGCAGATCAGGGTGACGATGTCGCTCGTGAGCGTGGTCTTGTCACCCGCCGCCGTGATCGTGTCGGGATTGCCGAGGCCCGGGGTCGGTGTGGGTCCCTCGGTCGCGGGAGGCGCCGTGATCGGCGGCGCGGTGACGGGCGGCGCGGTGATCGGCGGCGCCGTCGGTGACGCGATCGCGACCGCGGACGGGCTCGCGTTGTTGCCGGCGAGATCGATCCCGAGCATGCGCGGCAGGACCAGCACGGCGGCGATGGCCGCGACCGCCAGCCCGAACGCGACCTTCGTCCAGCCCGGGATGAGCGGCCGCTGCTCGAGGGTCGCCGGGACCTGGTACGAGCCGGCATTGGGCTCATCGATCTGGAGCTGGAAGGGGACGCGCTTGGCGCCGCCCATGAAGAACGTGGACTTCGGCTTGACGGTGGCCCGAACCGCGCCCGACCCGCCAGGGCGCAGGCCGACGCGCGCCGGCGCCACGTCGAAGTTGAGGAGCTGGTCCGGATCGCTCGCGGTGACCGTGACCTCGGCGACCGCGTTGCCGATGTTCCTGACCGTCAGGACGTGGGTGCCCGACATGCTGCCGCGGGAGGTCTGCGGCGCGACCTGGGAGGCGAGCTGCACGAACGGCGCGACGACGATGTGGCCTTCCTCGACCGTGGCGGCCGTCGGATCGGCGGCGGCGCGCACCGCGACCCCGAACGGATAGGTGTCCGCGTTCGGCTCCGGGGCACGTGGCGGCCGGAACGTGACCCGCGCCTCGCCCTCCTTGTCCGGGAAGAGCTTGAGCGACGGCGGGTCGACGACGGCCCAGCCGGCGGTCGGTCCGACGATGTGGATGTCGAACTGGTCGACGATCGAGCCACGGTTGCGGACGCGAACGACGAGGGACGTCTCCTGCCCGGCGTCGACGGTGAGGTTGGCGGGCTCGATGGTCGCGAGGACACTCATGCGGCGGAGTCTACCGTACGTGTTTCAGCGGCCTTACACTGCGCCGACATGGTCAAGTGCGCCGTCTGCGGCTCGGAGAACGAGCCGCAGGCCCTTTTCTGCGGCACATGCGGCAGCCCGATGCCGCAGGCAGCTCCCAAGCCTCCCGAGCCGGAGGTCGTGACGCCTGCGCCGGAGCCGGTCGAGCCCGACGGGACCGTCACACCCGGCATGGGCTATGCGCGCCGTGACCTCGGGATCGACACGGCCACCGTCGTCACGCCGCCGCCGGATACGAGCGCGGCGGCGATCACGGACTCGGACGGCACGTCCGGCGGGCCGACGATCACCTGCTCCGTGTGCGGCACGGTCAACGATGCGAATCGCACCTACTGCCGCAAGTGCGCCAATGAGCTGAAGCCTGCGGCTGCGCCGCCTCCGCCGCCCCCACCACCCGCGCCGGTTCGGAAGATCTCGCCGCTCGCGCTCGGGCTCGGTGCTGCGGCCGTCGTCGTGGCCATCGCGCTCGTCGCCGTGCTGGCAATGGGTGGCGGCCCAACCGCTTCCGCATCGCCGTCCTCGAGTGCCGGCCAGTCACCTGCCGCCGCCAGCCTCCTGCCGACGACGCTGCCGTCCGCGGTCGCGAGCGGACCGGCACCGTCCGGCCGCGTCTTCAACGTCAGCGAGGGCAAGATCACCGGCACGATCGCGTTCTCGCGCTGCCCGTCGGACGGGAGCGGCTGCGTCATCTACATCCGCAAGGCGGACGGCTCCGCCAAGGCGATCGCGGTCACCAGCGGCTCGGGCGGCTCCGCGTTCTCGCCGGCGATGTCCTACAACGCCAAGCAGATCATCTACTCCGTCGAGCCCGGCCTGCGCGTCGTGACAATCTCGTCGCGCTCGTGGGTCTCGCACTCCAAGGGTCCCGGTGACACGGATGCGGTGTGGTCGCCGAACGGCAAGCAGGTTGCGTTCGCCGGTCATCGCGACCGTGACACCGGCAGTGGCAAGACGGACCTCGAGCTGCGCATCGACGGGGCGACCTCCGGGACGTCCGTGGCGCTGACCTCGAACGAGGTCCCGGACATCGAGCCGTACTTCACCCCCGACGGCAAGTCGATCGTGTGGGTCCAGGGCGACAAGGACCAGGCCGAGCTGAAGATGATCGACATCGCCTCGAAGACGGTGACGGACCTGACGACGGACTCGTTCGAGGACCACGAGCCGGCCGTGTCGCCCGACGGCACGCTGATCGCGTTCGTCTCGAACCGCGGCGGCGGGGACTTCCAGCTGTACCTGATGGACCTCGCCTCGCCGACCCACGACATCATCCCGATCGCCACGGGCAAGACGAACGTCCGCCATCCGGCGTGGTCGCCGGGCGGCCGCTACATCGTCTTCTCGGCCGGCGCCGAGGGCTCCGAGGACCTGTTCATCTACGACCTGAACGCCTCGAAGCTGACGACGTTCACCAGCTCGGACGGAGCCGATCTCAGCCCGACCTGGCACTGATCGGGGCGCCGCACGGGCGGTCGAAATTGCTTTACCGGCCCCGGTGGACGGTGGCACCATACCCATCCTTTCCCCTCGCCGACGTTGCCGTCAGGGAGCTGATCGTTGCCAGAGGACCGGCACCTGCGTGCCCAGCGTCCAGACATCACGGGTGCGGTCGCGCCTGCGGTCGTCTTGGCGAAGGTGCGCGTTCCGGCCGCCGAGGCCCTGCCTCGGGAGCGACTTGAATCCCAGCTCGCCGCCTCGGTGGAGCGCCATCGCCTGACGCTCGTGATCGCGCCCGCGGGATCCGGCAAGACGACGCTGCTCGCGCGGTTCGCGGCGTCCACGCGCCTGCCGGTTGCCTGGTATCGCGCCGAGACGTGGGACGACGATCCGGCGCGGATGCTCCGCCATCTCGAGGCCGCGCTCGGGGGCGTGGTGCCCGGATTGCCCGCCGGCTGGTCGGACGTCGAGGAGGCCGCTCGTGCGCTGGAGACGTGGGCGGGCGACCGAGCGGTGCTCGTGATCGACGACCTGCACGCGCTCGAGGGCACGGCCGCCGAAGCCGCGCTGAGCCGGTTGGTCGACTACGCACCCCCGTGGCTCCGGATCGTGGCTGCCTCACGGGTTCGCCCGGACTTCAACCTGTCGCGGTTGCGGGTCTCCGGCGACCTCCAGGAGATCGAGGTCGACGACCTCCGCTTCCGGTCGTGGGAGGTCGAGCGCCTGTTCCGCGACTTCTATCGCGAGCCGGTTCCGCCGTCGGAGCTGGCGGTGCTCGCCCGGCGCACGGAAGGCTGGGCCGCGGGGCTGCAGCTGTTCCATCTCGCGACCCGCGGCAAGTCGGCGGACGAGCGTCGTCGGATCCTGGGCGGCGTGGGGTCCTCGACGCGCGTGCTCCGCGAGTACCTGGCGCGGAACGTGCTCGCCGAGCTGCCCGAGGAGCTCCGCCGGTTCCTCGTCGATACATGCGTCCTCGTCCGCCTCACCGGCGACCTGTGCGACGAGCTGCTCGACCGACGGGGGAGTGCGCTACTCCTCGAGGAGCTGGCCCGTCGCCAGCTGTTCACCGTCGCCGTGGACGAGAGCGAAGGCTCGTATCGCTACCACGAGGTGCTCCGCTCGCATCTTGATCGGATGCTGGTGGAGGAGGTCGGCGAAGCCGAGGCGCGCCGCCGCCACCAGCGCGGCGCGGCGCTCCTGGAGCGGACCGGCGCACTGTCCGAGGCGCTGGTCGGCTACTGCCGGGCGGAGGACTGGCCCGCCGTTTCGTCGCTCGTGGGCGATCGCGGCGAGCAGGTCGCGGGCGGTCCCGGGCTGCGTCTCGAGCTGCTGCCCGCGGCGGTCGTGCGCGAGAGCCCGTGGCTGGCGCTCGCATCCGCGCGGCGCGCGCGGTCCGAAGGTCGGTGGGGCGCTGCCCTCGAAGCGTACGCACGCGCGGAGCAGGCCTTCGGCGCATCGAGCGCGGCCGCGACGGCACGGCGCGAGCGACTTGCGCTCGCCGCATGGCTGGATCCCGTCGCGATCCCGCCCGCCGACTGGACCGGGGTCCTGCGGTCCGGGCTGGTGCGTGACCCGCTCACGGCGGCTCGAGATTCGCGCCTGGACCCGCAGCACCGCGACCTCGTTCGAGGGTTGCTGCTCCTTGCCGCGGGCGAGGTCGTCGAGGCCCGACGGGCATTGATCGAGGCGAGCCAGCGCGAGGAGCTCGAGCCGACGCTCGGCGCTGCCGCGGTCGTGGGCGCAGCCGTCGCGTCCGTGCTGGCCGGTGACGCGGGTGCGGACCGGCAGCTCGCCGACGCGATCGACATCGCCGAGCGGACCGGCCTGCCGTGGCTCGCGCGGATGGGCCGCGTCGCGTCCGAGCTCGTCGGCGGCGCCGGCGACGACAACAGCGTCGGCGATGGCGATCCGTGGGGCTCTCTCCTGGCCCTGCTCGTGGACGCGTGGGTGGCAGCACCGGCGCGCGACGCTGCGGTCCGCGGTCCTGCCGAATCGGCCAACCTGGGCGAGACGGCCGCCGAGCGACGCATCATCGCGGCCGAGCACGCCGCCGCGCTCGCGCGTCGTGTCGGGGCGGGCGTGCTCGAGGCATTCGCGCGCGGGCTCGCCGCATACGGCATGGCCGAGGCGGGTGCCCCCGAAGCGCGAGATGCCGCGCTCGCGGTCGAGAGCCTCGCGCGCGCCACCGGGACCGCCGGCCCGCGCCTGCTGGCATATGCCGCCCTCGCGGATGCCAGCTCGGCTCGTGGGGCCGAATACGGCGACCTTGCCGAGGGCGTCCGGCGCGAGACGGGCCTGCAGCTTCCGCCGCCGGCGGGACCATCGACCGCCGGGCTGGCCGAGCGGGCCCAGGGCCTATCCGAGATCGCCGACGCGCTGGACGACGTGCCGGTCTCGCAGGGACACGTGAACGGCAACGGGCACGTCACGCTGCCACCGGTCGCGCGGGCCCGACTCCTCGACATCCGCGCGTTCGGTGCGTTCTCGGTGGAGGTCGACGGCGACCCCATCCACCTCGATCGGGTGAAGCCGAGGGCGCGTGCCGTCCTTCGGTTCCTCGCCGTGCGGCCGGGTGTCGCGATCCATCGCGAGGTGATCCAGGAAGCGCTGTGGCCGGACGTCGACGGCCCGACGGGCGCCCGAAGCCTCCACGTGGCGGTGTCGGCCCTCCGCGGCCTGCTGTCGGAGGCGCTCGGGACGGATTCGACCCGGCTCATCGCGCGCGAGGGCGATGCGTACCGGCTCGCGGTCGAGCCGAGCCAGATCGATGTCGGACGGTTCGAGCGCGCGATGGCCCGTGCCCGGGGGGCTCGCAATGGCGGCGGTCGCACGGGCGCCGGCACTGCGGACTTCGCCGAGGCGCTCGCGCTCTACCGAGGCGACCTGCTGCCGCAGGATGGGCCCGCCGAGTGGGCGGTCGAGCGGCGCGAGCACTTCCGCCGTGAGGCGGTCGAGGCGGCGACGATCGTCGCCGAGGATGCGCTCGCCGAGGGCGATCTCGAGGCCGCGATCCAGGTCTGCCGGCGCGGGCTCGAGCTGGATCGGTTCCACGACCCGCTCTGGCGCGTGCTGATCGCGTCCCGCGAGATGGCTGGTGATGCCGGCGCCGCAAGCCGCGATCGCCGCGAGTATGCCTCGATCCTCGAGGGCCTCGGCCTTGCGGCGGAGGTCCGCGCGAGCTCCGCCTAGGCCAGGGCAACCAGGCTCAGGTCTTGCGCCACCACTCCGTGGTCGATTCGGAGGTTGGTGGCGCCGCCTCGACGAGTGCGGTGCCGCACTTCATGCAGAACCGACGCGTCGGCGCGTTGGGCGTTGAGCAGTTCGGGCAGATCCGCGGCGGCACGACATCGCCGTCCGGCAGCTTCGTGCCGCACTTCATGCAGAACTTGCGCGTTGGGTTGTTGCCGGTCCCGCAGTTCGAGCAGATGCGCAGCGCCTCGGGCGCTGGTTCTGCGGCTGGGAGCGGCGGGGGCGTCGGGTTCGCGCCGGGGACGACGCCTTCTGATTCCTCCATCGCGGTGACGTCCACCGGCTCGCCCGTCGCGGGCACCGGTTCCGCGGGCACCAGCTCAGGCTGGGCCGCGCTGGCCGCATGGTCGGACATCGAGGCGGGCGTCGCGACATCCGCCTGTCCGGTGGCGGCGGCTTTCTCGGCCAGCATGGAGGCACGCAGCGCTGCGCGATAGGCGGCCCGCGCCGCCTTCTCCGCCGCTTCACGCTCGGCATCGCGGGCCGCTCGACGCGCTTCGATGCGGGCGAGCCGCTCCTTCTCTGCCTCGGCTTCCGCCTGCTCCGCTGCGATCCGATCTGCCTCGGCCTGCGCCGCCGCCTCTTCCGCCTCGACCTGCTCGGCGTATGCCTTCGCCGCCGCCGCACGCTCGGCGGCGGTCCGATCCGCCTTGGCCTGCTCGGCCTTCGCGAGCTCTGCGGCGGCCTGCTCGGCTGCGGTGCGCTCGGCCTCGGCCTGTTGTTCGGCGGCCTGCTGGGCGGCGAGACGCTCCGCGTCGGCCTTCTCGGCGGCAACGCGCTCCTGCTCGGCCTGCTCGATCGCTGCGAGCTCGGCCGCGATGCGGTCTGCCTCGGCCTGCTCAGCGGCAGCCTTCTCGGCAGCCGCCTTTTCCGCGGCTTCCTTCTCAGCCTGGAGTCGAGCCGTTTCGGCCTTCTCGGCTGCGGCCTCGGCGGCGGCCTTCTCGGCCGCGACCCGTTCAGCTTCCGCTTGCTCCGCGGCGGCCTTCTCTGCCGCCAAGCGGTCTGCCTCGGCCTTCTGCGCTGCCGCCGCCGCGGCGGCCTTCTCGGCTGCGACGCGTTGAGCTTCCGCTTGCTCCGCGGCGGCCTTCTTTGCCGCCGCTTCGGCCGCCACGCGTTCGGCTTCGACGCTTTCCGCCGCCGCCCTGTCCGCCGCTGCTTTCTCGGCCGCGGCGTTCTCGGCCGCTCGCCGCTCCTCCGCGGCCTTTGCTTCCGCTGCCGCCTCGGCGGCAGCCTGCTCAGCCTGGACCCGCTCCGCTTCTGCCTTCTCGGCGGCAGCCTTGTCCGCCGCCGCCTTTTCCTGAGCTGCCTTCTTCGCCGCCGCGGCGGCTTCAGCCGCTCGCTCGTCCGCCGCCGCCTTCTCCGCGGCTGCGCGCTCGGCCTGCGCCTTCTCGGCAGCGGCCTTCTCCGCTGCGGCGTGCTTCGCGGCTTCCTTCTCGGCCTCCCGCTCGGCGGCCTTCGACGCCGCCTCTCGCTCCGCTTCCGCCCTGTCCGCTTCCTCCTGCTCGGCGGCGGCCTTGGCCGCGGCGACCTCGGCGGCTTTTCGTGCTGCCTCTGCCTTGTCTGCCGCGACGCGCTCCGCTTCGGCTTTCTCGGCGGCTGCTGCATCCGCGGCAGCCTTGTCCGCGGCCAGGCGCTCGGCTTCCGCCTTGGCGGCGGCGGCCTTTTCGGCTGCTGCCTTGTCAGCGGCGGCGCGCTCCGCAGCAGCCTTCTCGGCGGCGGCTTTCTCCTCGGCGGCCGACTTCTCGGCAGCAGCCTTCACAGCTGCGACACGTTCGGCTTCGGCCTTCTCAGCAGCAGCCTTCTCGGCTGCGGCGCGCTCCGCTTCCGCCTTCTCCGCGGCGGCCTTCTCGGCCGCCGCCCTCTCAGCGGCAACCCGATCCGCCTCCGCCTTCTCGGCCTCCGCCTTGTCGGCCGCCAGTCGCTCCGCTTCGGCCTTGTCGGCCGCAGCCTTCTCCGCGGCGAGACGCTCAGCCTCGGCCTTCTCGGCTGCGATCCGTTCCGCTTCGGCCTTCTCGGCTGCGGCCTTCGCTGCGGCAGCCTTCGCTGCGGCGACGCGCTCCGCTTCGGCTTTCTCTGCAGCCGCCTTGTCAGCCGCAGCCTGCTCGGCGGCAGCCTTCTCGGCGTTGGGATCGTAGGGCTCGCTGTTGTCGGGCAGGAAGTTGCCGCAACTACTGCAGAAGACAGTCGTTGCGTCGTTGATCGTGCCGCAGATCTTGCAGCGGATCACGCGTGCTCCTCCCACCGATCGCCGCGAAGGGGCGATGCGTCGGGCGCCATCCTATCGACCCGAGTCCGGAACGTTCCGCGATCAGCTCGCGGAATCGTCGCCCTTCGCCTTGTCCTTCGCGGCCTGTGCCTTCGGAGCGTCCGCAGCGGGTGCCTCGGGCGCCGCCGGTTCGTCGGCTGCAGGAGCTGCTTTGGCTGCAGGCGCTGCCTCGGCTACCGGAGCCGCATCGGCCGCAGGGGTAGCCGCGCCGGACTCCGGAGCCGCCTCGACCTTCGCGGTCGGCGTCACCTCGTCGGCGCTCGGCTTGTTTGCCTTCTTTGCTTCCGCCTTCACGTCGGCGACGACGGATGCCACATCCACCGTCCCGGCCTCGGGCGCGTCCGTCTTCGTCTTCTTGCCGCCGCGCTGGCCGGAGCCGAGCACCTCGATCCGGTGCACGACGTGTGCCGGCTTCGACGACTGGACCAGCTCGTCCAGCTTCACCTTGTCGATCGCGTCCGGGTCATCGACGGTCACGCGCACGACGACGACCGCCTCGGGCGTGCCGGGCAGCTTGCCATCCGCGGTCGGCGACCAGCCCGACGCGCCGTTCTCGATGATCTCGACCTGGCCGCCGGTGTGGATCTGCACGTGGTCGCGCATGCCGTCGGCCGTGCCACGCCGCCGATACAGCTCCGCCGCCTGGCCCACGAACGCGCGTCGCCGATCCTCCGGCCAGCCGGCATCGACGGACGCGGCAACCCACGAACCGAGCCAGGCGAGGAAGTCCTCCGGCGTCGTGTCCGGGTCGAAGTACGCATCGACGTTGTCGATCGTCGTGAGCACCGGCGCCAGCACGCTGTCGAGCGCCGAGATGAACCGGGCGCCGAACGGCACACGCGCGGTGCGACGCGCCTCGTCGAGGAACGCCTCCCGGAACACGCCCGGGAGGGTGTCGACGATGGGGTGCGGGTTGCGCAGCTCGAACTCCTCCCCGGTGACCAGGGCCATCGGGCGGACCTCGAGTGCAAGGCCGTTGCGCATCAGGCGGCCGCCGTCGCGCCGGGCACGTTGACCGTGTGTCCGACGCTGAACACGAGGACGTTGGGCTTCAGCTCGAGCCGCGGCGTGGCTTCGCGGCCCTGGCCGGTCTCGGGGTTCGTGGCGAACAGGTACACGCTGTCCACGACCTCGGCGCCCGGCACGCGCTGGAGCACCGAGTAGATCTCGCCGATCGTGACCGGGCGCCCGAACGGCCAGCCGGTGTGATCCGGGCCGCCCGTGATCGGGTGCAGGTATTCGTACAGCGCCCGCTCGGCGTCAGCCTTGAGGCGATTGGCATTGGCGCCAAGCGCCGGCCGAACGGTGGCCTCGACGGTGATCCCGCGGTAGCCCGGAGGCTCCACGGCGATCCGGGTGCCGATGACCCGGCACTCCTCCAGCCGACGGGTGATGGCCTCGAGGAGCGTCGCCTCGGGGGCGAGCTGGTCGAACTTGACCCGGCCCTCGGCTGCGGGGAGCGCGGGCACGACCAGGAGCCGGACCGCGCCGGCCTGCGCGCCGTCGCCGGCCGCAACCGCCTTGACCCGGCCGATGTTCGGGGCGGCCTCGCGGGCGATGTGCTCGAAGTCCTCGGTGGTGACCGCGCGACCACGAGTGCGGAGGCGGATCGGACCGCGGAGCTTCGCGTTCTCGATGTCCTCGCCGTCCACGCCGCCGATCGCCGCGCGCCGGTTCTCGACCGTCGACACGAACGGGAACGACGACTTCATGATGCGAAGGGCGCCTTTGGCGACGTTGCCGATCTGCCCGCCGCCAATGCGGTACTCGAGCATCCGGACGTAGGCGTCCTTCGGCGGCACGGCGCCGTAGCGGCGCAGCGAGCCGTCCTGCTGGCGGATCGCCGGACCGAAGCGAACCTCGCCGATCGCGCCGTCGATGGCGAAGTGGAGATCATCGGGAGCGCTCGACGCGAAGTCGGCGACCTGGGTCCACGATGTCCAGGTCGGAGCGCCGTTCGCGCCGGTCGCACCGGAGACCGCCAGCTTCGCCGGCTCCTCGGTCGCGAGCACCGGCGTGTGCAGCAGGCCGAAGCGCTGGCCCGGGACGCCTTCCGCGACGCCGAGGTCCTCGTTGCGGATGACCTCGGCGTGCATCGCCGCGGCAGTGCCGCCGATCGTGATGGACGCGGCCGCACTGATGGTCGGCGACGCCTCATAGCCGGACATGCCGTACTCCGGCTCCACGACGCGCGCCCGGATCCAGCCGGCGCGCCGCGTGCCGATAGCGTGGGCGACGTGACCGCGCGGGACGTGGATCACCACGTCGCCGTCCCGGTTGAGGCCACCCGTCGTGTCGGAATCCTTCTCGCAGGCGATCCAGTCCTCGCCATTCCACGCTTCCCACAGGAGCGGCGGATGGTCCGGGTTCACGCCGACGCCTTCGATGGCGCAGGAGAACCGGAGCTGGATGGCGTTCGCGGGGACGGCCTCGGACAGCCCGATCAGCAGCGCGTCGCCGAGCTGCGGCCGCTCCTGGAAGCAGTACGCGTCACGACCGAGCTCCACCTGCGGGAGGAGGTCCTTGTAGACCGTCTTGCCCTTGAACATCGAGCCGATCTCGACCAGCGTCGCCGGGATGATCGCGCGGTCCTCGGTCGTCGCGAAGACGACCGCGTCGTCCGTGTCCGTCCGGACGGTTGCGACCTCCGTGCCTTCCGGGATCGTCACGACGTCCGGCTGCGGCCCGGAGAGCCAGAACGTGACATCGGTTCGCGCCGCGGTGGGCGGGAACAGCGTCACGCCGATCAGCTCGAGGAACTTGATGTAGTTCCGATCCGGCACGCGGTTGAGCCTGTAGATGAGCTGATCCGTCATGTACGCGAAGGTCTCGATCAGCGTCACGCCCGGATCCGACACGTTGTGATCGGTCCACTCGGGGCAGCGCTGCTGCACGAGCCGCTTGGCCTCGTCGACGAGGTCCTGGAAGCGACGATCGTCGAGGTTCGGGACGGGGAGTGCCATCGTCAGCTCCTTACTCGCCGGGGATCACGTAGAACGGGAAGACGAGGTTGTAGCGGCTGTTCGTTGCCTTCAGCCGGTAGTGGATGTCGATGTAGAACACGCTCTGGTCCTCGGGCGCCTGGAGGACGTCGACCGCCTCGACGTCGACGCGGTGCTCCCACATCGTCACTGCGCGGGTGACCTCCGCCGAGATCGCCGCAGCGGTCATCGAGTCCGCCGGGGCGAACACGAAGTCGTTGATGCGGCACCCGAATTCGGGACGCATCGGGCGCTCGCCGGGCGTCGTCGCGACGATGAGCCGGATCGCCTCGGCGATCTCGCGCTCCCGCCCGACGAGGGCGATCCCACCATTGGTGTCCGTCCGGATCGGGAAGGCCCAGCCACGGCCGATGAAGTCGTTCATCAGTTGATGGCCACCTTCGTGCCCTTGATCGTGGTGTTGCCACCCGCAGCCGAGATGTCGACGCCGCTCTGGCCCTTGATGTTGACCTTCTTCTTCGAGTCGATCGTGATCTCGCCATCGGCCTCGAGCTTGAGGTCGCCCGTCGACTTCAGCGTGAGCACCTTGCCGTCCAGCTCGAGATCGAGCTTCCCGCCTTTCTGGTCCATCGAGATCGAGATCTTGTCGTCCGCCGTCTTGATCGAAACGTACGGCTCGTTCTTGTCGTCGTTCATGAAGATCTTGTGACCGGCGGGTGACGCGAATCCGTGGAACTGGAACTTCCCGTTGTCGATCTTGGTCCACGCGGCCGGGGGCTTGTTCTTGGCGTTCCACATCGAACCGATGACGATCGGGAAGTTGATGTCGCCGTGCTCGAATGCCACGAGCACCTCTTCCTGCACGTCTGGGAACCACACCATGCCGTAGTTGGTGCCAGCGCTCGGCCGGGCGACGCGCGCCCAGAACGACACCATCTTCTCGCCGAGCCAGTCGTACTGGACCTTGACGCGGCCAAGCTTCTCGTCGTCCTTGATGTCGGTCACGACGGCGGTCACGACGCCCGGGAACTCGGCGCGCAGCGACTCGTTCGAGCCGGCGCCGCTCGCGAGGCCGAGCAGCGAGCGATCCTGGCGTCCGCTGAACTCCAGGAAGGTCCGGTACGGGCCGTTCCCGAATTCGTGCCGCGCCGACGTGATGACCCACTTGCCCTCGAGCTCCGCGTCGACCTTCGAGACGTTGACCGCGACGCCGGACTTGAGCTTCGGCGATCCCACGACCAGGGCGGTGGCCTCGTATGCGGCGCTGCCGATCTGCTCCGCCACCGCTTCGGCGAGGTCGTCGGCGAGGCCCTGCGACGGCATCGGCTGGTTCACGACCGTGTACGTGTCGCCACGGGAGGTCTTCGTGAGCG
The DNA here is from genome assembly GCA_036262855.1 of Candidatus Limnocylindrales bacterium. Taxonomy (GTDB): domain Bacteria; phylum Chloroflexota; class Limnocylindria; order Limnocylindrales; family CSP1-4; genus UBA5189. The sequence goes on along the minus strand of DATAIB010000072.1, from coordinate 4,388 downwards.
CGTTCACGGACGTCGCCACCTGCGCCGTGTTCGTGCCCGCGCGGCCCTTGCCGATGATGGGCTTCTGTGTCTTCGGGTCCCAGCCCCGGACCATCACGTTCTTCACCTGACCGACCGAGGAGATCCGGGCCCGGAACTCGAGGAGCCGCTGGCCCCACACGAGCTGCAGGGGGTTGTTCGTGTCGCCTTCGCCCGCCCCGGGCGCCGTCGATGCCCTCGACGGCTCCTTGAAGGTGAGCGTCTTCTTCTTGACCGAGACGACGCGCCCGCAGCGACCGGCGAGGTAGTAGATGAAGTGCAGGTCGGACACGTTCGGCTGGATGACGTGGTCGAGCGTGCCGGACGTCATGTCCATGTCGGCGCTGAGGCCGGCGTCCTTCACGATCTTGCGCACGACGTCCGAGTAGGTGGTGTTCTCGAAGGTGCGCGACTTCGTGCCCGCCGAGAGGCGATGCAGCATGTCGTAGCCACGAACCACGATGCGCGTCCCGAGCCGGTCGTACTCGGCCTCGATCGATGTGACCTCGCCGAACATGAGCTCGTCGGGATCCTTGGCGCCCGGCGCCCCGGCCTCGATCGTGATCTCGGACCCGATGTCGATCTTGGACTTCGCGAGCACGCTGATCTTCGGGTCCCGGAAGGTGATCACGAAGGAATCCGGCATGCGGACGCGGTCCTGCACGACGACCGACTCGATCGCCGCGTCGACGTCATCGGGCAGCGGGTTGCCGCCGACCTTGACCTTGCGCTGGACCGCGGGCGTGATGCCCTCGCCGACTGCGGCGCCGCCGCCCCCGCCCAGCGCCCCCGCGATCGCGTCGCCGATCCCGCCGATGCCCATTTCGCTGTGCCTACGCCATCCGTGCCGCGTCGGCGGCACTCGGGATGAGGAGGTTCGCGCCGGGCTTCACCCGCAGCGGATCGTCGATGCCGTTGACCTCGGCGAGCGCTCGCCAGTAGTTCGGGTCGCCGTACTCGCTCGCCGCGATCGAGGCGAGCGAATCGCCCTCGACGACGACGTGCACGCGCCGCATCTCGGTCGCGCGCGAGGTCGGGTTCGTGCCCGGCTCTTTGACCGTCGGGTTGACGACCGTCTGCTCGATCGTGATGTCGGCCGTCGCCTGGATCGGCGTGCCCGACTTGTTGAACACGGTGTACGTGACGCTGATGTCCTTGATCACGCCGTTGAAGGTGGCGATGCTGTTCGTGCCCCACTCCAGGCGGACCTGCGGCGGTGCGCCCGTTGCGGCATCGGGCAGCTGCCACGAGAAGAGCTTGTTGATCTTGGGCGTCACGTCGCCCTCGGCAGATGCGAAGTCGTCGAAGAACAGCTGGATGGACAGGCTGAGCGGGCCGGTACCGGTGTACTCCGGCTGCCCGCCGACCCATCGTGGCGTGACCTGGTTCGAGAGGGCGACGTTGCGCGACAGCCGGTATTCCGTCGGGTTGAACATGAAGCTGACTTCGTTGTCCGGATCCTTGGCCCCGAGCCCAGGGATGGGGATCGGCGACATGGATGCCGCAGCCGCACCGAGCTTGCCGAGCATGCTCCCGCCGGACGACGCTGTGTCCTTCTTGATGAGCTTGCCCTTGGTGTGGAGGAGGGCATTGGCGATTCCGGCTGCGGCGCCGACGGCGAGCTGCATCGCAGACCCCTACAGCAGCGCCGAGGCCGCGCCGAGGAGCGCCGCGCCGGCGCCGCCAAGGCCGAGCATCTCGCTGTAGGCGACCTCGAGGGTCTCCATCGCGATCTGGTTGCCCATGATGTCGAGCGAGGGACCCTGCCACTTCACCGGCACGACGCCGGACAGGTTCCAGGTGGTGACCTCCTTGCCTTCGGAGTTCATGACCATGATCTCCATGGTCTGGGGCACCACCTTGAGCAGGTTCGCGGAGAGCCAGACGTAGAGGAGCATCGAATCCGAGTCGACCGGGCGCGACAGCCGGACGTTGTCGTACTTCAACGGCCCCACGAGCTTGTGCATGTAGCCGTTGACGCCGCCCTCGCGGTACTCCTTGACGTCGTACGAGAACCCGAGGCCCTCGATCTTGCTCCACGTCCCGAGGGGGATCACGCCGTCGATCGTCACCTTGTAGAACAGGCTCAGCGCTGGTTCGCCCATCTCGCTCCTCAGACGTTGTCGAACGTGAAGCCGGAGGCCTCACGGTCGTGCAGCAGGTCCGCTCGAAGGCGGGTTCGAATTCGGCCGAAGAGCTGCTTCGCGAGCTCATCGAGGTCGCGCTCCGACGGGACCGCCTTTGCAGCGGTGGCGCCGGCTGCCGCGCCGGTCGACGACGCGGCTGCCGTGCTCGTCGCTGCGGTTGCGGGATCGCGTTGCACGCTCGGACTCGAGGGGCTCGGCGCGCCTGGGGCGCGGCTCGTCTGCACGACCGGGTCGCTGGTGATGGAGCGCTGCGGGAACACGACCGTGGTGCCGGGTGCGCTCCAGTCCGGGGTCGCGCCGGGCGCCGACGCTCCAGGCGCGGCGGGCGTCGGTTGCACCGCGAGCGGCAACCGCGCGGGCGTCGATGACCGGGCGGAGCGCTGGAGGTTCTGGGTGCTCCACGCAGGGCCGCTCGCGGCGCTGCGGTTCCCGCTCGCGCCTGCGACCACTCCCGGCATCGGCGCCGCGGTCGGCGTCGTGAACGCGGAGCGCTGGACGGCGGGGCCGGATTCGCCACCCCCAGAGACGGGGAGTGTCGCCAGGGTGGGGGAGCCTTCACCGGCCGGCGCCCACCACGGGCTCGCGAGTCCGGTGTCGTCATCGCCTTCGTCGTCGTCCGCCTCGCGCTGGAGCGGGATCGAGGGCCGCAGCGGGTTATGTGCCGCGATGGGCCGCATGGACGGCGCGGTGGATCGCTGTACGGCGGCGCCGATGCTCGTGGCCGCGGCGGCGGCGGAGGTCGCGGGCGCGTCCGACGCCGGCGTGTGCGCAGCACCTCGTGCGGAACGCGCGACCAGCACGGGCAGGGAGGGGAGCGAGGGGAGCGACGGGAGCGCAGGCGCGGCAGTACGAGCCAGCACTGGCGCTGACACCGAACGCTGGACCGGAGCGTCGCCCTCGTCCTCGCCCTCGTCGTCGCCTTCCTCACGCTGGACGGTCGTCCGCAGCGTCGAGCTCGCGAGTCGCATCGGGCCGGACATCGTGGATCGACTGACGATCGGCGACGCCGGGGCGCCGATCGGGCGCGCTGCCGCCGGGAGCATCGTCGGCTCACCGACGCCGCGGCGTGACGAGGGCGCGAGCGCCGGCAGGGGAGCCGCTTCGGTCGTGCTCGACGCTGAGCCAGGCGGCGTTGGGCCCGGCGTCGGGGTGAACGTTGCCTGGCGGCTCACGGTCGGCATGGACGATCGGGAGATGACCGTGCTGGACTGCGCGCGCCGCATGCCGCCGGACGGGACAGGCAAGGAGGGGGCGGGGGCCGCCGAGCTCGGGTCGGCGGTAGGCGCCGCGTGCTGATGGCCGGCATGGCTGCGCTGAACCGGCGCACGAACGACGGACGCCGCTGACGTGAGCGGGCGGTCCGGGACACGGATCGCGCTGCGCGACACCGTGGGCAGTGACCGGACAGGGCTCATCTCGGGGGCGGCCATGCTCCCTGCGTCGACCTCATCGTCGTCGCCGCCATCGATCGCGCTGCTGTCGGGCGCGGCGGATCGGGCGACCACCGGGGACGACGAGGTCGGGGATGGGGAGGTGCTCGACGAGCGTGCGACGACCGGAGCGGCCGCCGCCATGGGCATGGCGAGCGGCTCCGGCTCGTACGCCAGGCCGGGTTCGGCCGCAATGGAGGTCGACGCCTGGCGCTGGGCGGTGCGCCCGGAGCGGCGCGGCGCCGGGATGGAGGCTGCGGTGGGGGCCTCGACTGACCGCACGCGCGCGACGACGAGGCCCGGGGCGGCCATCGGGCTCACCTCGTGGCCGAGCTGCTGGACGACGGGCGGCAGGCCCTGCGTCCCCGGCAGCCCGCCGACGAAGTCGGCAGGCGCGGCGGTCGTCGGCATGGAGCCGGCAGTGCGCTGGATCGGCGGCAGGGTCGCCCAGGCGCGCGGACGTGCCGGCGCGGCGCCGGATCCGCTCGCGGCGGATCGGCTCACGGTCGGCGACGAGCCCGCACCCGAGCTGCCACCCGATGCCCCGCTGCCGGAGCCCGAGCGGCGCCCGAGACCGAACGGCAGGCGCACGGAGAATCAGCCCTCCTCGGAGATCCGGCGGTTGATCTTCCCGATCTCCTCGACGAACCGCTGCCGGAGCGGATGCTCGAGGTCCAGGATCGTGTCCATCGGCCAGTGGAAGTGGTAGGCCACGTACGCGACCTCCTCGAAGAGGCGGTCGGTCGCGTACGTCACGATTCCCCCAGGCGCTGCTCACCCGCCACGTCGACCG
>DATAIB010000071.1:0-6165 GCA_036262855.1 Candidatus Limnocylindrales bacterium | reverse complement strand
GACGCACCAGGCGGGAACAGCGAGTCCGGCCGCTGGAGGTTCCTGGGATCGAGCGACATCGCGACGATCCAGATGACCGGGAACACCACGGTGAACCCGATCGCGATGCACAGCAGCTGGAGGCCGAGCTGGCGCAGGAAGCCGCCGCCACCGCGGCGCTTCGATGCGGTGGCCGTCCGGGTGGTCGAGACAAGCTTGGCGTTGGCGGTCATCGGTCGTCCCTCGGCCTAGGCGTTGTACGACGCGGTCGCCTTGGCGAGGCGGTTGGTGACCAGGGTGATCGCGAGCAGGATGAAGAACTGGAACACGGCGAACGCCGCCGCCACGCCGTAGAGCTTCTGCTCGGCGACCAGGCGGTACGCGGTCGTGACGAGGAGCTCCGTCTGGCCGAATGGGCCGCCGCCGGACATGAAGTACGACAGGTAGAACAGGTTGAACGTCACCACGAAGCCGTAGATCGCGAACGGCAGCATCGCCGGCCGCAGGAACGGGAGCGTCACCGTCTTGAACCGCTGCCAGGAGCCCGCACCGTCCATCGCGGCGGCTTCATAGAGCTCGCTCGGGATCGACTGCAGCGCGCCCGTCGCGACCACGGAGTTCAGCGGCCAGCCGAGCCACACGTTGGCGGCCAGGAGCGCGAAATACGCGAGGGCGAGCACGAACGGCCCGATCGCGATGATCGGCTCGGGGTGCGTCAGCCAGTCGATGTTGGTTGGCGGCAGCTTGAACAGCACCCCGACGGTGCCGTTGATCAGCTGGTTGATCGCTCCGTTCTGGGGATCGAACATGTTCCGCCAGACCGTCGCCACGATGATCGGCGGGACCATGACCGGCAGGATGTAGATCGACCGCCAGAAGCGCCGCAGGCGCAGGTTCTTGACGTTGAGCAGCAGCGCGATCGCCACGCCGATGACGACGTGGATCACGACGTTCGACAGCGCCCACCACAGGTTGAAGACCAGGATCCGGACGAAGTCGAAGTTCGGGATGACGATGTTGTTGTCCAGGATCCGCTGGTAGTTGTTGAACCCGACCAGGTTCGGGGGTGGCGCCGTCGCCGCGAGGTTCTTCAGCCCGTAGTCCGTGAAGGACATGTAGATCTGGAAGACCAGCGGGTAGAAGGTGATGATCGCCATCACGAGGAGGGCGGGGAGCAGGAACAGGTACGCGGTGCGCGTGTCGCGCGAGGGGAGGAAGCGGCGTGGGCGCTTCTGCGACGGCGCGAGCCCGAGGACGCCCGGGGCCCCGCCCGACGTGGCAACCGGCGACACGCTCGTCATCCCACGCTCCTCAACCGAAGGGTGATCAGAAATGGTTGTGGCGAGGAGATGCCATCCGGCACCCCCTCGCCACAGGGTACGACGAGGGCGGGGCCCTCGATCAGGTCGGGTTAGAGGCCGTTCGCCTTGTCCATCGCGGCGCAGGCATCCGTGACCGCCTTGGTCGAATCGGTGCCCTTGTCGACGACAGCGACGATGGCGTTGCCGAAGTTGCCCCAGTAGTTGTTGAGCTCCTTGAGCGTCGGCCGGGCATAGCCGGTCGGCATCAGGGCCGCGAACGCCTTGGCAATCGGATCCGCCGGCTGGAGCGTGGTGTTCGCCGGGAGGTGACCCGCGTCGGCGAAGACCTGCTCGTTGGCCGGGAGGAGGAACTGGAGCGCGAACTGCTTCGCGAGGTCGATGTTCGGCGAAGCGGCGTTGATGTAGAAGCCATCCGGGGCGGTCATCGGCGCGAATGCGCCACCGCTCGGGCCGGTCGGGCCGGCGGCAACGGCGAGCTTGTCGCCGAGGGCCGTCTTGAGGTCGCCGGACATCCACGGACCATCGATGAAGCCACCGATCTTGCCGGCGATGAAGTCGGCCTTGGCGTCGCCATCGTTCTGGTACAGGTGGCCACCCGCGGCCTTGAAGTCGGCGAGGAACTTGAGGGAGTCGGCGACACCACCGGCGGTGGCGGCGCACTTGCCCGCGTCATCCAGGATCTTGCCACCGAAGGAGCTGTAGAGGCCCCACTGGTAGTACGCGCCGCCACCGTTGGCGCCGTAGACGAGACCAAGCTTCGAGGCGTTGGTCAGGTAGTCGGCGGTCGTTGCCGGAGCGGTCGCGAACTGGTCCGTGCGGTAGAACAGCGCCACGGCCTTCATGGACTCCGGGATCTCGTAGAGCTTCCCGTCGACCTTGGCCGCGTTGATCGCGACGTCGGACGTGTTGTATGGCGCGGCCTTCAGGACCGTCTCGAGGTCGCTGACGTCCGCCAGCAGGCCGTTGCGGGCCTCGCTCGGCAGGCTGTCATTCGGGGCGATGTACATGTCCGGCTCGCCCGTGCTGGCCGAGGTCTCGAACTTGTTGAACAGGTCGGCGAACGGGACGTCGAGGGTCGTGACCTTCAGGTCCGGGTTCGCGGCCTTGACCTGGGCGACGATCTTCTCGAAGGCGTCCTTCTCGGACGTCCCCGAAGCGCCGTACGCCTCCCAGATGGTGAGCGAGCCGCTCAGGGTCGGAGCCGTGGTCGCGGCCGTCGTGGCCGCCGGACCCTGGCTCGTCGCGGTGGTGGCCGCTGGGCCCGTCGTCGGGGCCGTGCTTGCGCCGCTGGGGCCGCAGGCGCTGGCCACGAGGGCCAGGGTGCCGGCGACGGCGGCGATACGGAACGGATTCTTCATGTGTGCTGATCTCTCCTCTATGCGCTTTGCCCCGCGTGGGGCCTCATCCGGTGCACGCATCGGCCTCATCTCGTCCCGGGCACCTCCTGCCGCACGTGCGGCGCAGGCCCGGTCGAGGCGCGCTCGATGAGCCGCGTCTCGAGCCGGATGTGCTCGGGCCGATTCGCCTCCCGCTGCTCCACCTCGGCGAGGAGGAGGCGGACCGCGTCGGCGCCCTTCTGACGGATCGGCTGATGCACGGTCGTCAGGGGCGGGTCGACGTGGGCGGCGAGGTCGATGTCGTCGAAGCCGACGACGCTGAGGTCGTCGGGGATGCGCACGCCCAGCTCGCGCGCGGCGCGCATGGCGCCGAGGGCGATGGCGTCGCTCATGGCCAGGACCGCCGTGGGACGGAGGCCGAGGGCCCAGGCGTTCTGGAAGGCGGACCAGCCGCCGTCGATCGACGAGCGGGCGGCGAGGATGTGGTCGTCGGGAAGCTCGACGCCGGCTGCGGCCGTGGCCGCGCGGTAGCCGCGCAGGCGCTTGGCGGACACCTGATGAGGCGTCGGCTGGCCGTCCGGCGAGGCCGGGCCCTCGACGGCGATCACGAGGATGTCCCGGTGCCCGAGCTTCAGGAGGTGCTCGGCTGCCGCGCGGGCGCCCGCTTCGTCATCGACGACGACGGAGCTGTGCTCCGGCAGGTCGTCCGAATCGACGAGGACCATGGGCAGCCCGGCGCCCCGGATCTGCTCGACCTCGGGATGCTCGGCCGACAGGCCGATGGCCACCACCCCGTCGACGGTGGAGCGGCCCACGGCGAGCGCCAGGGAGCCGTGCAGCGGCGAGATGAAGTGCAGCTCGTAGCCGAGCTCCTCGGCGGCGTGGGCGACGCCCTCGCTGAACAGCGCGAAGAACGGGTTGGAGAAGATCACCGCGAGCGCCTGCGGGGTGAGCACGCCGAGGGTCATCGTCTGGCGCTGGGTGAGCATCCGCGCCACGGGGTTCGGGCGATAGCCCAGCGCCCCCGCGACCTCGCGGATCCGCCCTGCCGTCTCCGCCGACAGCCGCTCCGGGCTGTTGAACGCGAACGACACGGCGGTCTTCGAGACGCCGGCTTCGCGGGCGACATCAGCGATACGCGGACGAGTTCTACGACGCTCCAACGGTCCTCCATCCGGCGGCGGCTTCTGGGGCCGCCCCGAGCCACCCCGATCTCCGCCATGCTCCTCGGCAGACCGCAGGTGAACCGGTTTAGTGAACCGGTTTAGTGACAGTAGCGAGCGCGTCCGCGCTCGTCAAGAGGCCGGGTCCTTCTGTCGTTGCTCGGGGCCGCCCGAGTCGCGCCACAATTGGGCGGTGACTCGCTCGAAGACGCAGCCGGCGGCGCGGCCGCGCATGCCCTGGGGCATCGCGCTGTTCCTCGTCTACGGGCTGTGCATCCTCGCCGGCATCGGGCTCGCGCTGCCGAGTGTCGTCGCCGAGGCGATCCTCATCCCGATCACCTTCACCGGCATCGTCCTCATGGCCCTGCTCGCCTACACGATCTTCACCCTGACGCTGGTGATCCAGCGCAAGGAGGCGGCGCGGAACCTGTCCATCGGCCTGCTGAGCCTGGCGGTGCCCGCCATCCCACTGGCCCTCGTCTACGGACTCGTCATTCCCGCGGTCGCCATCGCGGCTCTCGCATTCGTGCTGTTTCGGGGGATCCGCGCCCCGGCCGCGCTCGCCTGGCTGGACCAGCCATGAGCGCGTGTGACCTTCGGCACTTCCCCGCCCGCGCGCGCGATCTGGCAGACTTTCCCGCCGATCCCACTTGATCCAATGAGGCTGATCTCTTGACCACGCCCCCGCGCCGTCCGAGCGCAGCTGCCCGGGCCACGCGCCGTTCCCGCCGACCCGCGCCGCGAAGCGCCTCGTTCCTCGAGCGGAACCGGAACCGCCTGCTGTACGCGGGCGCCGCGCTCGTCTTCGTGATCCTCGCGGGCATGGCATACCTGAACTCGAGCCAGCCGGCGTACGCCTGCGCGTCCTCCTTCGATCCCACCCCGGCGCCCTCCTGGGTCGCGCCGACCGCCGCGCCCGTCGCCAGCGGCGCCTCGCCCGCACCCGTTGCCACGCCGCCCGCCCCGGGCTACGTGCAGCCGGATCAGGGCCACCTCCACGTCGCCCCCGGCACGCGCGTCAAGTACACGAGCTGCCCGCCGGCCAGCGGCAAGCACTACAACGTGGCGGGCCAGGGTCCGATCTCGGCGAAGGTGTACGGACCGGACGACAAGACGATCCCCGAGGGCTGGGTCCACAACCTGGAGCACGGCGCGATCGTGCTGCTCTACAACTGCGGCCCGAATGGCGATGCCGCCGCCTGCACGCCCGAAGGCCAGTCCGCCCTCGCCGCGCTCTACGCGCAGTGGCCCAACAGCCCGGTCTGCAATCTGCCGCCGGGCGGGACCGTCACGCCGGTCATCACCCGCTTCGACGACATGGCGTACCCGTACGCGGCGATCGTCTGGGACGTCATCCTGCCGCTGGACAAGCTCGACGGTCCGGCCATCTTCGACTTCTACGCCCGCCAGGGCGAGCGCAACAACCCGGAGCCGCAGTGCGCCGCGCCGACGCCGACACCGGGGCCGGCGACGCCGACCCCCCTCGCGACCGCCAGCCCGGCACCCACGACGGCACCGACCACCGCGCCGACCACCGCGCCCGCCAGCGCGGCGCCGACCCCCGCCGCGTCGTAGCCCGGCCGGTCGGCAGGCCCCGCTGAGCGCCGCGAAGGCCGCCGAAGCCGCGTGATGCTCGCCCTCGTCAAGGTCGACGCGGGACCCGGGCTCCGGCTGCAGGAGGTGCCGAAGCCGGGCATCGGCATCAACGACGTCCTGATCCGGGTCCACAAGACCGGGATCTGCGGCACGGACCTGCACATCGAGTCGTGGGACGGCTGGGCCGAGAGGACGATCAAGCCGCCGCTGATCGTCGGCCACGAGTTCGTCGGTGAGATCGTCGAGGTCGGCTCGAACGTCACGGACTTCAAGCCCGGTGACCTCGTGTCCGGCGAGGGCCACGTGACGTGCGGCCGGTGCCGGCACTGCATGGCCGGCCAGCGCCATCTGTGCGCGAACACCCTTGGCCTCGGCGTGAACCGCGACGGCGCCTTTGCCGAGTACGTCGCGCTGCCGATGACGAACATCTGGCACCACTGGCCCGGCATCGACGAGGAGGTCGCCGCGATCTTCGACCCGTTCGGCAACGCCGTGCACACAGCGCTTGCCTTCGAGGTGCTCGGCGAGGACGTGCTGATCTCCGGCGCCGGCCCCATCGGGCTCATGGCCATCCCGGTCGTCAAGCACGCCGGCGCCCGCCACATCGTCGTCAGCGAGCCGAACGCGTTCCGCCGCGACCTCGCGACCCGGATGGGCGCGACCCTCGTGGTGGATCCGCGCGAGAAGAGCCTCGCCGACGCGCAGGCGGAGCTGGCCATGGTCGAGGGCTTCGACGTCTGCCTGGAGATGTCCGGGAATGCCGTCGCG
>DATAIB010000070.1:0-6198 GCA_036262855.1 Candidatus Limnocylindrales bacterium | reverse complement strand
TCACAAGGCGCGGAGCGTAGCGTGCGCTCGTGACACCATCGGGCCATGACGGCGCCATCCGCGGTCGACCGCCCGGCGGTCCGCCGCTTCCCGATTCGCATCGAGCCCCGCTACGGATGGATCCTGCGCATCTTCGGCGCGACGCCCGCGCGGTCCTACGTCGATCTCGGCGAGACGGTCGATGCGGTGTTCGGCTGGTCGCGGGTGACGACGCCCGTCGCGAACATCTCGCGCTGGTCGATCGAGGGCCCCTGGAGCCCGCTCACCGCGCTTGGCGTTCGGATGAGCATTCGCCACCGCGACCTCACGTTCGCGGGCACGGCGCGCGGCGGTGTCCGGGTGGACTTCCGCGTCCGCGTTCCCTACTGGCGATTCCGCCTGCCGGCGCTGTATGTGACCGTGGAGGACCTCGAGGGCTTCGCGGCCGCGCTCAGCGAGCTCGGGATCCCGGGCGAGGATCGACGGAAGGGCCGGCAAGCGGCGAGCGGCCAGGCGCGATCGGCGAGCCGCTAGCGGCGGGTGGCCTCCGCGAGGGCGCGTGATGGCAGGGCGCGGCCCTTCTCGAGCACGAGCTGGTAGTCCTGGCACACGCCGGTATCGAAGCCCGCCTCGCTGATCGTGAGGTAGTACTCCCACATCCGGATGAAGCGCTCGTCGAAGCCCATCGATCGCACGTCCTCGAGCCGACTCATGAAGCGCGTCCGCCACGCCGCCAGCGTCCGCACGTAGTGCTCGGCGATGTCCTCGACGGAGCGCATGACGAAGTGCGTACCGTGGAGCGACCGTTCGATCGCGGCGAGGGAGGGAAGGACCCCGCCCGGGAAGATGTAGGTCTGGATCCAGTTCGCGCCGCGGACCTGTGGCCCGAAGGCCAGGTCGGGGAAGGCGATCGTCTGCATGCTGAGCCGGCCGCCCGGGCGGAGGGCCATGTCGCACGCCTCGAAGAAGGTCGTGAAGTACTCCGCGCCCACCGCCTCGAACATCTCGATCGACACGATCGCGTCGTAGACGCCATCGATCTCGCGGTAGTCCCGCAGCTGGACGCTGACGAGTTCCTCGAGGCCGGCCGCGCGCACGCGCTCCGTCGCGAGCCGATGCTGCTCCTTCGAGATGGTGACGGTCGTGACCCGGCACCCCAGCTCGCCCGCGGCGTAGAGCGCGAACCCGCCCCAGCCCGTGCCGATCTCCAGCACGTGCATGCCGCGTCGCAGGCCAGCGCCTTCGGCCATGCGCCGGTACTTGGTGCGCTGCGCGTCGGCGAGGGACTGCGTCGGAGACTCGAAGACGGCACTCGAATACGTCATCGTCTCGTCGAGGAAGAGCCGGTAGAAGTCGTTGCCGAGGTCGTAGTGGGCGGCGATGTTCCGCTTCGAGCCGGACACGGTGTTCCGGTGCAGGCGATGGGCGATGGTCTTGCCGAGCTTGGCGGGGACGCGCCACCAGCCGCTCGTGAGCCCGAGCCCGTCGCGGTTCACCGATGCGACCTTCGCAAGCTTCGGCAGGTCCGGGCTGGCCCACAGGCCGTCCATGTATGCCTCGCCGGCGCCGAGATCCCCACCGAGCAGGAGCATGCGGGCGGCCCGGTAGTCGAGCACGTGCAGCTCTGCGAGCGGTGCGGCGTCCTCGGCCCCGAACACGTGCCGTGCGCCGTCCGGCAGCGTGACGGCGAGGCGCCCGTACCGGATGCGGCGGGCCGCGCTGAACATGACCCGGAGCGCGATGCGATCGAGGAGGCTCGGTCCGGCCACGGAGCCGGACGATCGCTCGAGGGCGCGGCTCATCGCGAGGACCCCGGCACGTGCACGACGCCATGCCGGCCCACGCCCTCCGCGGCACGGCGCGCCTGGCCATGCCGGAAGAAGGGCGCGCCGCGCAGCCACAGCCGGATCGCGTGCAGGTGGATGAGCCCGATCGTCCGCTGCGTCATGAGCGGATACCGGAGCATGAGGCGGAGCAGGTTCCGGTCGGTGAGGCGGCGGCGCTGGAGGACGAGGCTGGTCGAGAGCATCGGGCCCTCCGCCTGTCGAAGGGCGATCGCGATCCGCGTGCCCTCCGCGTCGTCGCGGACGTGGACCGCGTACGAGCCATCGATGGAGATGAACGGCGAGACGAAGAATTCCTTCGGCATTCCGGCGCGGAATGCCTCGTCATCTCCACCCGCCTCCGACGATCCGCCGGGCCGCAACGGGTACAGGTGCCGCTCACCGAAGGTGTTGTGGACCTCGACGATCACCCGCCGAAGGGTCCCGGCTGCGTCGCGACACAGGAAGAAGCTCGCGGGATTGAAGACGTAGCCGAGGATCCGCAGGTTCGTGATCAACGTGATGCGCCAGCCGGTCGGGTCGTCGCCCTCGGCGCGCAGGAGCCGTCGGACGTCGGCATCGAGGTCGGTCGCCGGGTCGGGCAGGTGGTCCGCGTCGCGAAGCTCCACGAGCCCGCGACGGTTGCGCCGGATGAGCCGCGACCGACTCGCGACCTCGTCGAGCTCGCCCAAGTCCAGCGCCGCGTAGAACACGTCGTGCTCGAGCTCGTACACAAAGGGCCGCGCGCGGCGGTGGCGGACCTTGCCGACGAGCAGGTGCGACCTCATGCCGCGACGGCCTCCTCGGCGTCGACCTGTTCGAGGGTCCCCAGCGTGCGCGGCGCACGTGCGAGCGCATCGATCGCCGCAGCGGCCTCGTACCCGGAGCGGCAACCATCCTCGTGGAAGCCATAGCCGAGGTGGGCGCCGGCGTACCACGTGCCCCGATGGCCCTGGATCTGTCGGAGGCTCGCCTGGGCCGCGAGCGTCTGGAACGTGTACAGCGGATGCTGCATCGATCTGGACACGATCACCGCCTCCTCGCGGACGCGGTCGCCGGGGTTCACGGACACGCAGTACTCCACCTTGCCAGCGAGCGTCTGCAACCGGTTCATGTGATACGTCATCGTCAACTGCTCGGCCGGTCGGCGGCAATCCCCCGTGGCGATGTTCCACGAGCCCCAGGCATTGCGACTGCGCGGCAGCACGGATGCGTCGGTATGGAGCACGACCTCGTTCGACGTGTATTCGAAGCCTTCCAGCGCGCTCCGCTCGCGCTCGTCCGCGTCGCGCAGCAGGCACAGCGCTGCGTCGGCGTGGGTCGCCATGACCACCTGGTCGAACCGGGCGACTTCGCCATCGGCCGTTCGCACGGTCGCGCCGTCGTCGTCGCGCCGAACGGCCACGACCGCGGACCCGGCGCGGACCGAGCCGTCCGGAAGCGCATCGACGATTCGGCGGGCGTACGTTCGCGAACCCCCCGTGATCACCCGCCACTGCGGCGCCTTGCCGACGCCGATGAGGCCGTGGTTGTCGAGGAAGCGGAGGAGGTAGCGCACCGGGAAGGCCATGATCCGGTCAGGCGCGGTCGACCAGACGGCGGACACGATCGGGATCAGGAAGTGACCGCGGAACGCGCGTCCGTAGCGGTGCTCGGCGAGCCACTCGCCCAGGGTCTCCTGGGTGGGGACGGAGGCGTCGAGCGTGCGTCGGGCGTCGCGGTAGAAGCGCAGCACCTCGAGCGCCATCGCTGCCTGCTGCGGGCCGCGGCGGAACGGCGAGGTCGCGAACCAGCCGCGGGCGCCTCGTGAGCTGAACGCGACGCCGCAGGCATCGCACGAGCTGCCGAGCGACATCTCGCTCGCCTGGGTCTCGACGCCGAGCTCGCGCAGGAGCCCGACGAAACGCGGATACGTCAGCTCGTTGTAGACGATGAAGCCGGTGTCGACGGCGACCTCGCCGCCGTCAGCGGTCGGCACGGACACGGTCTTCACGTGCCCGCCGACCTCCTTCTCTCGCTCGAACAGGGTGACCCGATGCGTCTTGGCGAGCTCGTAGGCCGCGGTGAGGCCGCTGATCCCGGAGCCGACGACGGCGATGTCCATGTCGGTCGTTCAGCCGGCCAAGGACGATGCGGTCGAGGTCGAGGACGAGGACGAGGACGGCGCGGCTGCTGCCGCCGGGACTTCCGTGGCGGCGGCCCGCTCGTCGAGGGCGCGCTGCATGCCGTCGCGGGCGTTCGCGGCGATCCGCTCGAAGGCGCCCCGCGCGAATGGTGTGAGCAGGCGCATGAGGCCGCGGAGCTGGATGTCGGCGATGTAGCTGATCGAGGTGCCGGTCGGCGTGGCCTGGAACGAGATGTCGTCCGTGGCTTCGACCCCGGACCCGCGTCCGCGGAGCACCACGCGCTTGCCGGGCTCGAACTGGGTGACCACGTACTCCATCGGCGAGATGCGGCCTGCCATCCGAATCCCGAGCTCGTAGCGCGACCCGACCCGGACCGCCCCTGGATCGACCCGCGTCGAGGACGCCACTCCCGGATCCCACGCCTCGGCATTGGCGAAGTCCGCGACGAAGGCAAACGTCGGCTCGAGCGGGAGGGTGGTGTCGATACGTTCCCTGAGGATGGCCACGGCGTGTCTCCAGACGGAGGATGTCAACGGTTTGTATCAGTCAGCGGCGTTGAGTATGTCGCGTCGCGAGGTAGTTTGTCAAATGTTTGTACCATGTTGACCGTGAGACAGGCGTTCGGCGTTGATCCGGTACCGTCTCCTATGCGCAGGAAGTGGAGCAATGGATCACCGAGACCTCATTGACGCCGCGCTCGAGCTCGCGATCGTCCCGAGCTTCAGCGCGATCGGGCCGCGGGTCCGCAGCACGCTGTGGGCATGGGAGGATCCTGCGCCTCGGGCACTCGCCGGCCGGACCGCGCTCGTCACCGGCGCCACCGGCGGCCTGGGCCGCGTCATCGCGACGACGTTCGCCGATCTCGGCGCCCGGGTGCTCGTCGTCGGCCGCGATCCGGGGAAGGTCGAGGCCCTTCGCCGGGAGCTCGCCGAGGCGCATGGTGATGACCACGCAGCCGGCTTCGTCGCTGACATGTCATCGCTCGCATCGGTGGCGGCCGCGGCGGCGGCCATCCGCGCAAGCGAGACGGCGCTCGACATCGTGGTCGACAACGCGGGCGCCATCAATCCCGAGCGGACCACCAGCGCGGACGGATTCGAGTCGACCATGGCGCTGATGGCGATCGGTCCGTTCGCCTTCGTCCGCGGCCTCATGCCGCTGCTGGAGCATTCCGCCGACGCACGCGTGATCGCGGTGACGTCGGGGGGCATGTATGCCCAGTCGCTCGACGTCGGCGACCTCGACGGCGACACCATCGACTACAACGGCCCGCGGTTCTATGCGCGCGCGAAGCGCGCCCAGGTGGCACTGATCCGCGAGTGGGCGCGGCGCTCGCGCGGCAGCGGTGTCACGTTCGCGGCGATGCACCCGGGCTGGGCGCGAACGCCCGGGTTGTCGGCATCCCTGCCGGGCTTCGAGCGGGTCATGGGACCAATCCTGCGGACGCCCGCCGATGGGGCGGACACGGTCATCTGGCTCGCGACCACGGCGCGCCCGAACGTCGAATCCGGCCGGCTGTACCTGGACCGGCGCGTCCGGCCCTACGACCGGGTGCCGTGGACCCGGCTCGATGCCGCGGCACGGCGCGCGCTCTGGAACGAGGTCGCTCGCCGAGCCGGGTGACGTGGCCGCGCCGGATTTCGCGTGCTGTAATGGGGCATCGACCCGCGCAGCCGCGCAGCCCGCACCCGTGAGGCCCCGCAATGACCGTCGACAACGCGACCTCCCGCATGACCAGCGAGGAGATCGTCGCCCTCAGCCGCAAGCACACCTTCTTCTCGTGGTCCGTCCAGAGCGCGCTCGACCCGATCGCGATCGACCACGCCGAAGGCGTCTACCTGTACACGCCCGAGGGCAAGCGGATCCTCGACTTCAACAGCCAGCTCATGTCGGTGAACATCGGCCACGGTGACCGGCGGGTGATCGATGCCATCACCGAGCAGGCGATGCAGCTGCAGTACGTGCAGCCGGCGTTCGCCACCGAGATCCGCGCGCGGCTCGGCCGGAAGATGGCCGAGATCCTGCCCGGCGACATGGACAAGGTGTTCTTCACCCTCGGCGGCGCCGAGGCGATCGAGAACGCGATCAAGTTCGCACGCCACCACACCGGCCGGTACAAGGTGCTCGCGCGCTACCGCGCCTATCACGGCGCGACCTTCGGGGCGATGACGCTGACCGGTGACCCGCGCCGCTGGGCGAACGAGCCCGGCCTCGTGGGCGTGGTCCGCTATCCGGACACCCACCGCTGGGGCGAGGCGGAGCCGCGCTCC
>DATAIB010000069.1:0-4841 GCA_036262855.1 Candidatus Limnocylindrales bacterium | reverse complement strand
CTCGAAGCGTAGCGACCGCCGGTCACCCGCCGATCAATCGAGCGGCGGGTATCCTCAACTCCCCGTGATCTGCCCGAATTGCGCGACCGAAAACCGCGTCGGCGCCAAGTTCTGCTCCGAGTGCGCGACGCCGCTCTCCTCGGGCTGCCCGAATTGCGGCACGATCAACCCGCCCACCGCCAAGTTCTGCTCCGAATGCGCGACGCCGCTTCAAGCAGGCGTCCGACCGGCCGCGTCGCTCGCTGCTCCGGCCGCAGCGCCCGACGCCGGGCCGAAGGGCACCGGCAGTGGGGCGGTCGCGGAGCGTCGCGTGGTCAGCATCCTGTTCGCGGACCTCGTGGGGTTCACGACCTACTCGGAAGGCCGGGACGCGGAAGAAGTCCGAGGGCTCCTCTCGAAGTATTTCGAGCTGGCCTCGGCGCTGATCGGTCGGTACGGCGGCACGGTCGAGAAGTTCATCGGCGATGCCGTGATGGCCGTGTGGGGCGCACCGGTCGCGCGCGAGGACGACGCGGAGCGAGCCGTCCGGGCCGGTCTCGAGCTCGTCGATGCGGTGACGAAGCTGGCCCCCGGGATCCAGGCACGGGCGGGCGTCCTCACGGGCGAAGCGGCGGTCACGATCGGTGCGACCAATCAGGGGATGGTCGCGGGCGACCTCGTGAACACGGCGTCGCGCCTCCAGAGCGCGGCGGCTCCCGGCATGGTCCTCGTGGGGGAGGCGACCCAGCGCGCCGCGAGCGGCGCGATCCTGTTCGAGGAAGCAGGCGAGCAGACCCTCAAGGGCAAGCAGGCGCCCGTTCGCGCATGGTGGGCGGTTCGCGTGGTTGCGGAGCGCGGCGGTCGGAACCGGGCCGAGGCGCTCGAAGCGCCGTTCGTGGGTCGGGACGACGAGCTCCGCCTGCTCAAGGACCTGTTCCACGCGACGGAGCGAGAGGGCAAGTCGCGGCTCGTCAGCGTCATCGGGCCGGCGGGGATCGGCAAGTCCCGGCTCGCCTGGGAGTTCCTCAAGTACGTCGACGGCCTGCTCGACAACGTCTGGTGGCATGCCGGCCGGTGTCCCGCGTACGGCGACGGGATCACGTTCTGGGCATTGGGCGAGATGGTGCGCGGCCGCGCGGGGCTGGCCGAGTCCGACGACGAGGCGACGACGCGCGAGCGCATCGCGGCGACGGTTGCGCAGCAGGTCCCCGATGAGGCCGAGGCGAAGTGGATCGAGAGCGCGTTGCTTGCGCTGCTCGGCATCTCGGGCGGTGGGGCGGCCGGAGGCCAGCAGATCGGGTCGGACCAGCTGTTCGCGGCGTGGCGGACGTTCTTCGAGCGCATGGCATCGACCTCGCCCGTGGTCATGGTGTTCGAGGACATGCACCACGCGGACCGTGGGCTGCTCGACTTCGTCGACCATCTCATGGAGTGGGCGCGAAGCTCGCCGATCCTCGTGATCACGCTGTCGCGCCCGGACCTCGTCGAGCGCCGGCCCGACTGGGGCGTCGGCAAGCGGTCGTTCAACTCGATCTACCTCGAGCCGCTGCCGCCCGCCGACATGCAGCAGCTGCTCGCCGGCCTCGTCCCCGGCCTTCCGAAGGCATCGATCGATCGGATCGTCGCGCGCGCCGACGGGATCCCGCTGTACGCGGTGGAGACCGTTCGGATGCTCCTCGCCCAGGGCAAGCTCGTGAAGGACGGCGAGGCCTACCGGGTCACCGAGGCATTCGAGGACGGCGACCTCGCCGTGCCCGAGACCCTTGCCGCCTTGATCGCCGCGCGCCTCGATGGGCTCGACGCCGCCGATCGTGCGCTGGTCGAGCACGCGGCGGTGCTCGGGCAGAGCTTCACGGTCGCGGGTGCCGCCGCGGTGGCCGGCGTGCCCGCTGATGAGCTCGAACCACGGCTCCGTGGGCTCGTCCGGCGCGAGCTCCTGGTCCTCGACGACAACCCGCGGTCCCCGGAGCGCGGCCAGTACCAGTTCGTGCAGGCGCTGATCCGCGAGGTCGCCTACAACACGCTCTCGCGCAAGGATCGCAAGGTCCGCCATCTCGCCGCCGCCCGGTACTTCGAGAGCCTCGCCACCGAGGAGCTCGTGGGCGGCATGGCGCAGCACTACCTCGCGGCACAGCAGCTCGCGGCGGATGCCTCCGAAGCTGCCGCGCTCGCAGCCCAGGCGCGAATCGCGCTTCGTGGTGCCGCAGAGCGAGCGGCTTCGCTCGGCTCCTTCGCGGAGGCCCGGACGTTCTACGAGCAGGCGCTCGAGGTGACGACGGATCCTGCCGACCGCGCGGAGCTTCACTCGCGGGCCGCCGACGCCGCCGGCCAGGGCGTCGATCCCGAACCGATCATGCGGCACCTCGCAGCCGCGGTCGCCGAGCGGCGCAAGACAACGGACCGTGAGGCGATCTGCAGCGCCGTGGGCGCACTCGCGATGCAGAAGACAGGTGCGCTGACCGACCCGGCGGCAGGGCTCGCGATGGCGCTGGCCGCGTGGGAGGAGTTCTCGGATCTCGAGCAGACGCATGCCGGCGTCGAGCTGATGTCCGTCATCGCTCGGACGTACCAGGGCCTCAATGAGCCACGCAAGGCCATGGAATGGATCGAGCGCTACCTCCCGATCGCGGAGCGCCTCAACGATCTCGAGCAGATCACTCGCGGGATCGAGCGCAAGGGCGTTTCGCTGTCCAACACGGGCCGGCCTCGCGAGGGGATCGTCCTGCTGCGCGGCGCCCACCAGCTGGCGCTCGCGAACGACTTCCGCCTGCTCGAGGAGGGTTGCCGCATCCTGCTGACCTTCTTCGAGCAGTGGGGCGAGCCCGCCGCCGGCCTCGCGCTCGGGCGCGAAGGGCTCGAGATCGCGATGAAGCTCGGGTCGCGCGCGTACCAGTCCACGATGGTCGGCAACACCTGCTGGTGCGCGACCCGCGTCGGCGAATGGGACTGGGCCGTGCCGCTGCTCGACGAGTGGTCAGAATCGGACATGCTGCCCCAATTTCGGTTCGAGTTCGTCATCGACCGCGCCGTGATCCGGGCGCTTCGCGGCATCGACACCGCGGCCGAGCTCGATGCAGCGGCGGGGATGCTCAAGGGCGTGACGGACCCGCAGTACCTCTCGTACCTCGCGCACGCCCGTGCCGTGGCTGCGCTCGCGTCGGGCGACTACGCCACCGCCGTCCGCGAAGCCGAGGACGCACCAACGCACGCCGACTACTTCACGCCGCTGTCCATGCCGGTCGCCGTGCGCGCAGCGTTGTGGGCCGGTGATGCAGCGACCGCCTCGCGGCTCCTCGCCGTGGAGCGCGACGGTGGCTTCTGGGGTCCCGTCCTCGAGATCGATCGGTCACGGGCGGAAGCCGGCATCGCGGCACTGGAGGGCCGCGCCGGCGAGGCGCTCCCCGCCTTCCTCGAGGCGATCCGCGCGTATGAGGGGCTGGAGCTCCCGTTCGAGGCTGCCGCCGCAGCCGTCGATATGGCTGTCACCCTTCCGGATGCCGCGTCGGCAGTGGCGGCGGGCGCCGCCATCTCGACCGCCCGGGAGACGCTCACGCGCCTCGGCGCGACCCCGTTCCTCGCTCGACTGGACGCCGCGCTGGGCACTGCAAGCAGTGGCGCCGCGGCGAGCTCGGGCAGAGCATCGACCGCGGCGCGTGCTGGAGTTCGCGGCTAGGACAACGTGTTACGACAGCGCGGCGCAGATGTCGGTCACGGTGCCGCGGTACGAGAAGTTCGTCTGCTGGCCGGTGTTCAGGTTGTAGTCGAACCGCACGGTGCCGACGAAGTCGTAGAACGAGGCTTCCGTGACGAGGCCGAACGGGCCGTCGTCGCCGGGCAGGAAGCTCGACGCAGCCATGCCCGAGAGGAACACGTGGTCGATGTTCGTGACGGGATCGACGTCGTCGACCACGTAGAAGTTGTCCGCGGTGGGGTATCGCGCGCCGGTTGCGACGTTGACGTAGGCGCCGTGTGCGCGAACCGAGCTGCGGACGAGGCCATCGGGAAAGTACGTGTGGGCCGAGAAGCCCCAGTCCGGGTCGCCGGCCACGTCGAAGGAGCACGCCGTGCCCGCGGGCATGACGAACCCCGTCAGGTTGGTGTGGACGACGCGGATCGGCGTCGGGACCGCCGACTGGGGGGTCGCCGCGGCCACCGGCGCGGCGGTTGCGAGCGCGAGGGCGCCGGCCACCAGGCCGATGCGTGCCGCTCGATGGAACCGCTTCATCGTTCGAGCCTCCTTTGGTGCGACGGCTGAGGTCGCTCTGTCAGGAAGGCTCGCGGTCGGCGAGGCGTCTGCCATCGGTACTTCGACCGATGCGGCCCCGCGTGACAGGCAACTTGTCACGGGTCCCGCCTAGGATTTCCCCGTGCAGTTGATCGATGGTCGGCCCGTCTATGCGGCGACGGACCTCGTCGGGTTCCTGGCGTGCAGCCACCGGTTCGGGCTGGAGCGCGCCGCGCTCGCGGGCAAGCTCAAGAAGCCGATCCGGGACGATCCGCAGATCGAAACCGTCGCGAAGCGCGGCCACGCGCACGAGCAGCGGTACCTGGCGGACCTGAAGGCGCAGGGCCGGTCCGTCGTCGAGATCCCGAGCGCCTCGGACGATGATCCCCGCCCCAAGGGCGAGCGGCTGCGCGCACAGGCGGCCGCGACGGTCGAGGCGATGCGGGCCGGCAACGACGTGATCTACCAGGCCACGTTCTTCGACGGCACGTGGCTCGGCTTGGCTGACTTCCTGCTCCGCGTCGAGACCCCGAGCGATCTGGGCGCCTGGTCATACGAAGTCGCCGACACGAAGCTCGCCCGCTCCGCGAAGGCGTCCGCGATCCTGCAGGTCTGCTCGTACGTCGAGCAGCTCGCG
>DATAIB010000068.1:0-2977 GCA_036262855.1 Candidatus Limnocylindrales bacterium | reverse complement strand
TGGTGGTCGTGCTCGGCATCGTCCTCACCGGACAGGCGCTGACGCAGGTCCTCTAGTCGGCGCTACCGCTGCGCGCCGCCACCGCGGCGAGGCCGGCCGCGATCACCTCCGGCAGCACGCGATCGAGCGGCCGCGACGAGTCGATGACGCGGTAGCGGTTCGGCTCGGCGGCGGCCATCGCCAGATAGCCGGCGCGGACGCGCTCGTGAAAGGCGAGATCGAACGTCGATTCAAACCGGTTCACGCCCTCACCGGACTTCCGCCCGAGCCCGACGTGCACGGGCACGTCGAGCAGGATCGTCAGGTCCGGGACGAGCCCGCCGGTGGCGAAGCGCTGGATCGGCCGCAGCTCGTCGAGCGGCAGGCCCATGCCGTAGCCCTGGTAGGCAAGCGTGGAATCCGCGTGGCGGGCGTCGATCACGACCTCGCCGCGCTCGATCGCCGGACGGATCACCTCGGCGACGAGCTGCGCGCGGCCGGCGCTGAACATGAGGGCGTCCGCACGGGCGTCGATGACGAGCGCGTCAGGGCCGGCCTTCTCGAGCAGGATGGCTCGCAGCCGCTCCCCGACACGCGTGCCGCCGGGCTCGCGCACGTTCCGGACCACCCGGCCGCGGCGCTGCAGCTCCTCTGCGAGCTTGCGCGCGAGCACCGTCTTGCCGCCACCCTCGGGCCCCTCGAACGTGATGAATGTGCCGCGTGTCATCGCCGCGGAGTGTAGGAGCGGGTCCGGCGTCGCGGCCGTATGCTCGGCGCCCCAGACGATGAAAGACCTGACCGATCGCGCGCTCGATACGGCCGCCCAGCTCGGGGCGAGCTACGCCGACGTGCGCGTCGTGCGACGCCGCGACGAGTCGATCCAGGTGAAATCGGGGCTCGTCGAGGGCGTCGCGCTCGGCGACAGCGAAGGCTTCGGCGTTCGGGTGCTCGTGGATGGCGCGTGGGGCTTCGCTGCCAGCGACACGCTCGAGCTCGACGAGGCAGATCGCGTCGGCGCGCTCGCGGTGCGGATCGCGAAGGCCTCGGCAACCGCCCTCCGGAACCGCGTCCAGCTGGATGCACGCCCCCCGGCCAACGGGACCTACGAGACGCCGATCGACGAAGACCCCTTCAAGATCGCCCTCGAGACGAAGATCAACGACCTCGTCGAGGCGGATCGCATCGCGGGCGCGGTGAAGGGCGTGACGTTCACCGAGTCGATGTACGCGGGGCATCGGGAATGGCGCACCTTCGCCGCGAGCGACGGCTCCTTCACCGAGCAGACGATCACGCAGGTCGGGACCGCGGTCGAGGCGAACGCGATCGAGGGTGACGAGCACCAGCGCCGGAGCTACCCCGATCAGGGCGGCGGCTACCAGGCGGCCGGGTACGAATACGTCCGCGGTGTCGACCTCAGGGGCAACGCCGAACGCGTCGGCAGCGAGGCGGTTGCGCTGCTGACCGCGCCGCAGACGCCGCCGGGCCGTCGAACCCTCGTCCTCGACCCATCGATGCTGTACCTGCAGATCCACGAGAGCTGCGGCCACCCGACCGAGCTGGATCGCGTGTACGGCACCGAGGCCTCGTACGCGGGCACGAGCTTCCTGACGACCGACAAGCTCGACGAAGGCTTCATGTACGGCTCGGAGCTCGTCACCATCGTCGCCGATGCGACGGCTGCGGGCGGGCTTGGGACGTTCGGCTGGGACGACGAGGGCGTCGCGGCGCAGTCCGTGCCGCTGATCCAGAACGGGAAGCTGGTCGGCTACCAGACGTCGCGGGAAACCGCGCCCCGGATCGGGCGGATGTCGAGCGGGGGCATGCGCGCCGACGGCTCGAACCGGATCCCGTTGATCCGCATGACGAACATCAACATGCTGCCCGTGCCGGGGATGAGCCTCGACGAGATCGTCCAGGACACCGACGACGGGCTGTACCTCGCGAACAACCGCTCCTGGTCGATCGACGACCGCCGCCTGAACTTCCAGTTCGCGACCGAGGTTGCGTACGAGATCAAGGGCGGCAAGCTCGGGCAGCTGTTCAAGAACTGCACGTACACCGGGATCACGTACGAGTTCTGGCGCTCGTGCGACGCGGTCGGCGACGATCGGTCCTTCGTGATGCTGGGCACCCCGAACTGCGGCAAAGGCGAGCCGAGCCAGACCGCGCGGGTCGGCCATGCGGTGCCGGGTGCCCGCTTCCGGAACGTCCAGGTGGGCGTCGGCAAGTGGTAGCCGAGGGTTCGATGCCCGCACCTGCGCGCCGAGTGGCAGCCGCGGATCCGGACTCCGCGCTGGAGCTTGCCGAGGAAGTGCTCGGCCGCGCGCTGCGCATCGGCGCGACGGAGGCCGAGGTCCTCGTCACGGCGGGCGACTCGTCGCTCACCCGCTTCGCCAACAGCGAGATCCACCAGAACGTCGCCGAGCGCGGCGTGAGCGTGAACCTGCGGTACATCGTCGGCAAGCGGATCGCGGTGGTGTCCACCGGCAAGATCGACCCCGACGGGCTGCGAACGCTCGTCCACCGCGCCGCCGCCATCGCGCGGAGCTGCGAGGAGCTGCCCGACTGGGCGGGCCTCCCCGGCCCGACCGGGCTCGCGACCGGGGCCCCCTCTGCCCTCGATCCCGCCGCGCGGGCGGCCGCGGCCAGCTCGGCAGCGGGCGGTGCACGCATCGAGCCGTCGAGCCTCGGCTGGTGTGAGGCGACCGCCGCGGCCACGCCGGAGTTCCGTGCCGAAGGCGTCCGAGCGGTGATCGCGGCCGCGGACGCCGCGGGGGTCATGGCGTACGGCGCATTCACGACCGAAGCCGAGGCTATGGCCGTGGCGAACTCGGCGGGCATTCGCGCCGCCGAGCGTCGCACCTCATCACAGCTCCTCACCGTCCAGATGTCGCCCGACGGCGGCACGGGCTACGCCGAGGGCGTGAGCCGCGACGCGACGACCATCGATGCGGCCGCGATCGGCCGCGAGGCGGCCACGAAGGCGCGTGCGAGCGAC
>DATAIB010000067.1:0-2480 GCA_036262855.1 Candidatus Limnocylindrales bacterium | reverse complement strand
ACTCGATCGTGAAGATCGGGCGGACGCACCTCCAGGACGCGGTCCCGCTCACGCTCGGACAGGAGTTCAGCGGGTACGTGGCCCAGCTCGACGGCGGCCTCACCCGGATCCATGCCACGCTGCCCGGGCTGTACGAGATCGCGCTCGGCGGCACGGCGGTGGGCACGGGGATCAACTCGCACCCGGAGTTCGCGGAGCGCGTCGCCGCGCGGATCGCGGAGCTGACCGGCCTGCCGTTCGTCACCGCGCCGAACAAGTTCGCGGCGCTTGCCGGCCAGGAGGCAACGGTCTTCGCGTCGGGCGCGCTTCGCACGCTCGCCACGTCGCTCATGAAGATCGCCAACGACATCCGGTGGCTGGGCTCCGGCCCGCGGGCCGGCCTCGGCGAGCTGCGCCTGCCCGAGAACGAACCCGGCTCCTCGATCATGCCCGGCAAGGTGAACCCGACGCAGTCCGAGGCGATGACCATGGTCTGCGTGCAGGTCATGGGCTACGACGCCGCGATCGGGATCGCCGGCTCGCAGGGCAACTTCGAGCTCAATGTGTTCAAGCCGGTGATCGCCCATGACCTGCTCCACGCGATCGAGCTGCTCACGGATGCGTGCCGGACATTCCGGGAGTTCTGCGTGCTCGGGCTGGAGGCAGATCGCAACCGGATCGACGAGCACGTCGCGAACTCGCTCATGCTTGTCACGGCGCTGACACCCCGGATCGGCTATGACAAGGCAGCCGAGATTGCCAAGAAGGCACATCACGAGGGAACCAACCTGCGCGAAGCCGCGCTGGCCCTCGGATATCTCGACGGCGCCGAGTTCGACGCGCTCATTCAACCCGAAGCGATGACTCGCCCATCGGCCTGAGCCTCGAGGGGGGCGCTCCCTAGGAGGTACGAGACATGCGCTGGAGACCATCGAGCCAGAACCAGGTGGAGGATCGCCGCGGCGAATGGGGCCGCTCGGGCGGCCTCGGCGGCATGCGAATGGGCGGCCTCGGCGGGGGCGGCATCCCGATTCCCGTCGGCGGCGGCATCGGCGGGATCGTCATCGCGATCGTCATCTACGTCGTGCTCAACATGCTCGGCGGCTCCGGCCTCGGTGGCGCCATCGGCGGGCTCGGAGGCGGGACGACCACGGGTGGCGGCGCGATCGGCACGCTGGATCCCGGCGACAACGAAGCCCAGTTCATCAACGCCGTGACGGTCGATGTCCAGACCTTCTGGGAGGACACCTTCAAGGCCGCCGGCAAGACCTACCCCGATACCGTCACGGTGCTGTTCACGGACCAGACCCAGTCGGGTTGCGGCGTCGCCTCCTCGGCGACGGGTCCGTTCTACTGCCCGAGCGACCAGAAGGTCTACCTCGATGCCGGCTTCTTCGACGAGCTGCGGACGCGCTTCGGTGCGGACGGCGATTTCGCCCACGCGTACGTGATCGCCCACGAGTTCGGGCACCACGTGCAGGACGTCCTCGGGATCATGGACCAGGTCCAGCAGCAGCAGACGTCATCGAACGCCAACGACCTGTCGATCCGGCTCGAGCTCCAGGCGGACTGCCTCGCGGGCGTCTGGGCGCACGCGGTCGCGACCAACCCCGACACGCAGAACGTCGAGTCGATCACGGACAAGGACGTCCAGGACGCGCTCAACGCGGCCCAGGCGGTCGGCGACGACCGGATCCAGGAGCAGGCCACCGGGACGATCGACAAGGAGTCCTGGACCCACGGCTCCGCCGCGCAGCGAGCCACGTGGTTCAACGCTGGCTTCAAGGGCGGTACGACCGCGAGCTGCGACACCTTCTCGGTTTCGCAGCCGTAGCCTTCGGTCTCGCGACGGGAAGGGCGCTGCCGGCCCGCGGCGAGACCGGCCGGCGGCAGCGGCCTGCGCGGTTGCGCGGTTGCGCGGTTGCGCGGTTGCGCGGTTGCGCGGCTACTTCTTCGGCGGCAGCGTCGCGGTGTAGTTCAGCGCCTCGCGGATCCATGAATCGAGGGCTGCGACGTCCTCGACGACCATCGGCGGCATGACCGCGTAGTCCTTCATCGCCCGGCCGGGCATGACCTCGAGCGGCCGTGCCTCGCCGGAATCGATCACAACCTGGATCCGATCCGGCGGGAGCCGGACCCACCAGTCCTGGGCGAACAGCCCGGTGGCCATGTTCCCGCCGATCCACGCGCAGGGGTGCCCGAACATCGGGCGGCGCGTGACATCGGCTCGGCCGGCCCGGGCGATGGCCGCCTCGAATCGCTCCACGAGCTCGGGCACGGGCTTCTCGAACTTGGGCATGGCGGGCATCCCGGCCACGATACGCCGCATGGCCGTGGAGCGCCCATCCCCTGCTGTCAATTCCAAGTGGAACAACGACGAACGAGCGGGCCGGGGCCGACGTTCCGCCGTCGAACATCTGGATCGGAATTTGGGTTCGGCGAACGACGGCCCCATGTCGGGTCGTGCGGCCCGTTTGCGCGCGCTCCGGCGGCGATCAGCC
>DATAIB010000066.1:0-1628 GCA_036262855.1 Candidatus Limnocylindrales bacterium | reverse complement strand
AGCGCCGGATATGCGGCGAGCACGCGTTCGCGCGCCTCGGCGAGCGCTCCGGGATCGAAGAACACATCCGTGCGCGGCGATCCGAGCGGCAGCACACGCTCCACCGGGGTTCGGAGCGCCGCGGCGTATGGCGCTCGAGCTGCCGTGCCGGCGCACACGACCGCGTCGTAGAAGTGGTGGAGGAACGACCGCTCCGGCTCCTGCAGCCCGCCGAGCGTGTCCGCCCCGAACCGCTTGAGCGCGCCGACGCCGTGCCACACCTGGACCACGGTCGTGCCCCGTCGATGGGGCGCCACGTGGACCGGCAGGTAGGCGTTGTCGACGACGAACAGCGACGACGTCCGGAGCAGGTACATCCCCCGCAGCAGCCGGACCAGGTACGCGAGCTTGGCGCGCAGGCCGTACCCATACGGCTCCAGCAGGAGCGTGATCGGCATGTCCGGCCGGAGGCGGCGGATCGCGTCGTGGACGAACGCCAGATTGCCTTCCAGGTGGGGAACCCGGGCAGTCGCGAGCACCACCCGCCGCCTGATCGGGAGCAGGTTGCAGGCCATCCCGAGGATCCGCAGGACGGTCGAGGCGAGGAGGTGCTCGAGCCGGCTCATCGGCTGTTCGGGCGCCGCATCGGGGCGCTCAGATCTGCTGGCGGACGATGATGTTCTGGCCGTCGAGCGTGCGCTCGCCTTCGGCAACGAGCATCGCGATGACGTCCGCCACGGCATCGGGCTGCATGATCGTGCTCGGATCTTCCTCGGGCGCGAGCTTGCGCCGGAGCTCCGTCGCCGTTCGGCCCGGGGAGATGGTGTAGATCTTCACGCCGGTTCCGGCCAGCTCCTCCGACAGTGTCTGCGACAGCGACACCACGGCGGCCTTCGATGCCGCGTACGCGACCCAGCCCGGCCGCGCGGTAATTCCCGCGGTCGAGGCGATGTTCACGATCTTCGTCGGCCGGCCCTGCATCCGGCGAACCACCTCGCGGGTGAGGATCACCATCGCGAACACGTTGACGGTGAACGTCGTGACGAGGTTCTCCGCGGTGGTGTCGAGGAGGGACTTCGGCTCCGCGTAGCCGGCGATGTTGAGCAGGACGTCGATGGCGCCGTGGCGGCCGTGGATGTCCTTGACCAGGCCCGGGATCGAATCGAGGTCGGACAGGTCGGCGGCGATGCGGTCGATCGTTGCGCTGCCGCCCTCGCATGCCGCGGCGGTCTCGTCCAGCGCGGCCTGGTTGCGGGCGACGAGGACGACGTTGGCGATCGACGGCTCCCGGCTGAGCCGCACCGCGGTCGCGCGCCCGATGCCCTGGCTCGCGCCGGTGACGAGCGCCGTCCGGCCCGTCGTCCGCTCGGTCACGAGCTGCGGCCGAGGAAGTCCGCGTACAGCGCCTCGGCCATCACGATGTCGGCGGGGACCGTGATCTTCACGTTGCGCTCGTTGCCCGGCAGGATCCGGACCCGCTCGCCGGTGTGGTGGACGAACAGGCTCGCGTCCTCCGTGAACTGCGTGCCTTCGGTACGTGCCGCCTCGTGGGCCGCGAGCAGCTTCGCGCGATCGAACTTCTGGGGCAGCTGCACGTTCACCAGCTCGTCGCGATCGAGCAGCCCCTCGACGTACTCGTGGCCGCGCAG
>DATAIB010000065.1:0-3502 GCA_036262855.1 Candidatus Limnocylindrales bacterium | reverse complement strand
AGGGCGATGAACCGCTCCACGGTCTCCGCGGTCGCGGGCAGGAACAGCATCCCGCCCACGATCCCGGGCAGCTCCGCGAGCCGGTACTGCACCCGCACCACGACGCCGAAGTTGCCCCCGCCGCCGCGGATCGCCCAGAAGAGATCCGGGTTGGTGGACGCATCGGCCCGGAGCAGCTGGCCGTCCGCCGTGACGACGTCCGCCGCGAGCACGTTGTCGATGGTCATGCCGTGCTTGCGGACGAGGTACCCGATCCCCCCGCCGGTCGTGATGCCGCCGATCCCGACCGAGCCGGTATCGCCGAACCCGATCGCCAGCCCGTGCTCTGCGGCTGCCTTCGAGACGTCGGCTGCGGTCAGGCCCGTCTCGAACCAGCCCGTTCGCGCCTCGGCGTTGATGTCGATTGCGCGCAGGTCGCGCAGGTCGATCACGACGCCGCCCTCGGTGGAGCTGTCGCCCTTGACGCTGTGGCCGCCGCTGCGGATCGCGAGCTCGACGCCCGTCTCGCGGGCGAACGCGATGACCGCGCGGACGTCGTCGACGCTCGCGACCCGGACGACGGCGGCGGGATGGCGGTCGATGCCGCCGTACATCACGCTGCGGAGCTGGTCATAGTCCGGGTCGGCCGGTTCGATGACCCGGCCGGAGATCTCGGACCGGAGGCGATGGAGCTCGTCGGGAAGGGCAGTGGTCGTGGTTGTCATGCCGCGAATCCTGCCAAGGACCGCCGTTTCGCGCTGCCGCTAGCGGCCCTTCCGGAGCCGGAGGGCAAGGACGGGGCAGACGTCGACTGCCTTCCGCGCGACGCCCTCCAAGTGCCGCGGAACCAGCGAATGGACGATCGGGTACCCCCAGTCGTCGAGCTCGATCAGCTCCGGGAGCAGCTCGGCGCACATGCCGTAGCCGTCGCACAGGATGCGGTCCACCTCGAGGCGGGCCTCACCCTTCGCCAGCGGGCGCCCGTGCGCCGGCGCGATCTCCGTGGCCATCAGCCAGCCCCGGCCATCAGGCCGCTCGCCCGGCGGCGCGCGCGGTCGCGGAGAACGAGCAGCGCCGGTTGCGCCAGTGGCGGTTCAGCTCGTCCTCGAACGTGAGGAGTGCGCTCTCGAGCATCCCGACCGCGCCGTCGGGGTGCCGGCACGCGCCGCGATTCTTCACCTGCGCGGCCCAGCGCTCGAGGTCGTCCCAGTCGTCGCGGTGCGCTTCGAGCCGGGAGAGCCGGCCCATCGCATCGGCGATCGCGCGCAACCCGAACACGCACGGCCCGCACTGCGCCGCGCTCTGGGCGGCCATGTACTCGGCGATCCGGGCGGTCGCGACGATCGGGCACGTGGCATTCGACAGGAACGCGACGATCCCGGCGCCGAACGCGAGGCCCTGCTCGCGCAGCCCGGCAGGATCCAGCGGCAGGTCCCACGCATCCTCTGCGGAGGCCCATCGCCCGAAGTAGCCGCCCAGCAGCACCGCCTGCGTGCCCTCCAGGGTCACGGCCGGCGCGCGGTCGGTGGGGGAGCCGGTGGGGGGCGTCGCGGCGGCAGCGGTCGCAGCGGTCGCGGCGGCGATCTCGCCGACGGTCTGGCCGAGCTCGATCTCGCGAATGAGGGGCCGCCCGCCGGGGGCCGTGATCGTGACGACCGCCGTCCCCGCCGTGGCGGCACGGCCCGCCTCGCGATACCAGGCCGAGCCGTGACGCGCGATGAGCGCCACGTGGGCGAGGCTCTCGACGTTCTGGACGAGGGTCGGCAGGCCGGCGACGCCCCGCTCGTATGGCCGCGGCGGTGTCGTGAAGGGCCGCGCATCCCCCGCATTCACGAAATGCACCGCGGCGGACTCCTCCCCGGAGACATACCGATCCGGCGCCCGCGTGATGCGCACCGGGACGGTGAAGCCGGCGCGCGCCGCGATCCGCTCCGCTCCCGCGCGCTGGATCGCCTCGACCGCACCGTCGTGCGCTTCGCCGATGTACAGGACGATCTCATCGGCGCCGACGGCGTTCGCCGCAAGCTGGGCGCCGTCCAGAACGAGATGGGGTCGCCGCGCCAGGATCGTGCGGTCCTTGTGCGAGAGCGGCTCGCCCTCGGCGCCGTTCACGAGGACCACCGCGCCATCGCCATTTGCTCGCTCGGCGACCGAGCGCCACTTCTTCCCGACCGGGAACCCCGCGCCGCCGCGACCCAGCAGGCCGCTCTGCTCGAGCTCGTTGATCAGGGTGGTCCGGCCGGCCGGCGGCAACGGGCCGAGCCGAGCTCGGTGGTCCGCGAAGGTCTCTGCGCCGGCCGCCAAGGGTGGCCCGGCAAGCACGCGTGCGCCGCTCATCGTCCGGGTGCCCGGCGCGCACCAGTGACGCCACGGACGCCGTTCATGCCGCCGGCCCCGGTGGCGATCTCTTCGAGCGCGCCGGCGTTCGGACCGCGCGAGGCCAGGATCCGCCAGATCAGGGCGAGGCAAACCGAGCCGATGCACGCGACGTCGATCGCGAACATCCATGCCGCGCCGTTGTCCGAGCCGGACCCGATCGTGTGCAGGATCGCCAGCGGCCACGACGCGTAGGCCAGCCAGTGCACGAGCCGCCACGCCCGCTGGCCGATCCGCGCCTTGAGCAGGCTCGTGACGAGCACGGCGATGCCGAGGTCCATCGACAGGACCCCCAACCCGACCCACAGGGGCCGGTACGAGGACGCGAACGGGATGACGGCCGCCTCGATGCCGAGCTTCGCGAACGGGTCGAGGATCGACGTGACGATGTGCGCGACGATGAATGCGACCGAGAGCAGCGAGATGGTTCGGTGGAGCTCGGCGGTCAGGAAGCGCGGCCACCCGGCCGATTGCCAGCGCATCGTCGTGAGGATGCCGAGCACGACCACGAGGCTGAACAGCACCATCGAGACGATGCCCGAGCCTCGCGTGGCGAACCAGAGCAGCTGCGTGCTCATGCCGCGTGCGCCGCCGTTGCGGGTGCGTGCGCCGGCGCGGCTGCCTCGGGCGCCGGCCAGCCGCCGACGCGCACGACGGCGCCGGCGATCGAGACGAAGCGCGCGGCCAGGCCCAGGCCGTCGAGCCACGCGGGCCCGTCGTCGCCGCGGATGAGCGCTGCCGTCGCGGCAGCGTTCGCATCGACGCACGTCGCGGCGGTCACGGACACGGTGCGCCACGGGCTGCGGGCCGGGATGCCGGTGCGCGGATCGATGAGGTGGTGCACGACCACGGAGGCGCGTCGCCACGTCCGAACGGTGGTGCTGGAGGTCGCCATCGCGCCTCCGCGAATCGCGATGATCTCGCCACTGCGGCGCGGGGCGGTGCTGCTGTCGTCCGCGGCGAGGATCGGCCAGCCGCCCTCGGGCACGTCGCCTGCGATGGCCAGGTCTCCACCGAGGCTCACGAGGACGCCGCCGCGACCCATCGCCTCCACGGCTGCCTTCGCGGCCAGATCGGCGGCGAGGGCCTTGCCCGTGGAGCCGAGGTCGAGCTCGACGCCGGCGGGCACGCGGATGGTCCGCGCGGT
>DATAIB010000064.1:0-3552 GCA_036262855.1 Candidatus Limnocylindrales bacterium | reverse complement strand
GGCCGTGATGGCGCTGCGAATCCAGAAGGAGCGCATGGCGTCCGGGCTCTTGCCATCGCTCGGTGAGTACGCGTCGAGGTTCGGGCTCACGGCGGAGCGCCTGGCACGCGCCGCCGAAGGCTGCCTCGTCATGCATCCCGGGCCGATGAACGAGGGAATCGAGATTGCGCCGGAGGTTGCCTCGGGGCCGCAATCGCTCGTCGTCGAGCAGGTCGCGACCGGCGTGGCGATCCGGATGGCCGTGCTGTCGCTCGTCGCGTCGGCGGCAGGCATCACGGCGAGGCCGGCATGAGCGGGCACTCGACCTGGTCGGAGGTCAGGCGGTCGCGGACTGGCATCGGTCGAACGGTCGACCTCGACCTGAGCGGCGCGTGGGTCATCGATCCGGCAGCGGGGCGACAGGGTCCGGCGGACCTGGTGATCACGGACGGCGTCGTCGAGGCCCTGACGTGGCTCGAAGGTGCGGACGCGAAGGGCATCGACGACAGCGGCGTCATCGTGGCGCCCGGGTTCACCGACCTCCACGTGCATCTCCGCGAGCCCGGGAACACCGCGGCGGAGACCATCGCGTCCGGGTTGGCCGCGGCCGCGCACGGTGGGTTCACCACGGTGTGCGCGATGCCGAACACGACGCCACCGATCGATTCCGCAGCGATGGTCGGGGCGGCTCGCGAAGCCGCGTCCGCGTCCGGCTCGCCGGTTCGACTGCGCTCCTACGGCGCGATCACCGCCGGAAGGGCGGGGGAGCAGCTGGCCTCGCTCGGGTCGCTCGCGAAGGCCGGCGTCATCGGGTTCTCCGACGACGGCTCGCCGGTCCAGCGCGCGGAGCTCTTCCGGAACGTTCTCGCCTACGCCGGGATGCTCGAGTTGCCCGTCGTGGAGCATCCCGAGGATCTCGAGCTCACCGTCGGCGCCGAGGCGCATGACGGGCTCGTCGCGACGGTGCTGGGTCTCAAGGGCTGGCCGACGGCGGCCGAGGCGGGAGCGGCGGCGCGCGCTGTGGCGTTGCTGGCCGACGTGCTGCCTGACGTCCCGGGGGCGCGCCTGCATCTCACGCACCTGTCGACGGCGGCATCGATCGAGGTCGTGCGGCGCGCGAAGGCCGCGGGGCTGCCCGTGACCTGCGACGTCACCCCGCACCACCTCGCGCTCACCGACGAGTGGATCGCTGGCTCGCGGCGCTGGGCATGGGCCGCGCTCGCGGACGACGGCACCGCTCGGGATCCCTGGCGCGACCGCGCGCTCACCGCCGCGCCCTACGACACCTCGCTGCGCGTCAACCCGCCGCTCCGATCCGCCGCGGAAGCGCGGGCCTGCCTCGAGGGGCTCCTCGACGGCACGGTCGACGCCATCGCGACGGACCACGCGCCGCACAACCAGGTCGACAAGGACGTCGAGTTCGGGGCGGCCCGGCCGGGGATTGCCGGCATCGAGACGGCGCTCGGCATCGTGCTCGAGCTCGTGGATGCAGGGCTGCTCCCGCTGGCTCGCGCGATCGAGCTGCTGACGACCGGGCCTGCGCACGTGCTGCGGCTCGAGGCCGCTTCCGGGCTCGCGGTCGGCGCCGAGGCGGACCTCGTCGTCATCGATCGGTCCGAACGCTGGACGGTCGATGTCTCCTCGTTGCTCACGAAGGGCTTCGGGCACCCGCTCGCCGGACGGTCGCTGCCCGGCGAGGTGCTCCTCACGGTCGCCGGCGGCAGGCTCGCCTACGAGGCCGATCGGACCGCATAGCATTCGGCCCGATGGCGGCCGAGGCACGGATCAATCGCGACTACGAGCGCAAGGCGTACTGGCACGCCACGATGCCGGCGCTGCCGGATCGCAGTGGGCGATCGCTGCCCGATGCCGCGGATGCGGTCGTCATCGGCGGCGGGTACACGGGCGTCGCGGCGGCTCGGAAGCTCGCGCTGCAGGGCGCGCGGGTCGTGCTGCTCGAGGCGAACACCCTCGGGTTCGGCGCGTCCTCCCGGAACGGCGGCATCTGCCATCCCGGGTTCAAATGGGGCCCCGCGACCCTCGTGAAGAAGTACGGCCGTGAGCTCGCGGTCGCGCTGTACAACGAGACGGTCGAGGCGACGAACCTCCTCGCCGGCACGATCCGCGACCAGGGCATCGATGCCGAGCTTCGGTACAACGGCTACATGGAGCTCGCCTGGGCGCGATCGCATGCCGAGGACTTCCCGGCGGAGCGGGACGCGCTCGCGGGCTTCGGGACGACGTCGCGGGTCATCCCCCGCGACGCGCTGTCGACCGAGATCGGCACGGGCGCGTACCACGGCGGGCTGGCGATCGATGCCGGTGGCGTGGTGCATCCGGGCAAGTGGTTCGCCGCCTCCGTGGGGCTCGCCGAGCGAGCGGGCGCCGAGCTCCACGAGGGCGTCCGAGCCACCGCGATCAGGCATCAGGCTGACGGCCGGTTTGTCGTCGAGACCAAGCGCGGCGCAATCCACGCGCGCGACGTGCTCGTGGCGACGAACGGCTACACGGACGGTGTCGCGCCGACGCTCCGTCGACGGATCATCCCGATCGGGTCGTACATCATCGCGACGGAGCCGCTGTCCGAGGCGCTCGCGAAGGAGCTGTCGCCGAACGGCCGGGCGTACTTCGACACCCGCAACTTCCTGTCGTACTGGCACGTGACCGCGGACCGGCGGATGCTGTTCGGTGGCCGCGTCTCCTTCTTCCCGACGTCGGTCGAGCGGACAGCGCGGCTCCTGTACTCGCGGATGGTCCAGGTCCACCCGCAGCTGGCGGGCACCAGGATCGAGTACTCGTGGGGCGGCAAGGTGGCGCTCACCATGGACCGCATGCCGCACATCGGGCGCGCGGGCGGCGTGATGTACGCGATGGGCTATTCGGGGACGGGCGTCGTCATGTCGAACTGGCTGGGCACCCGGGCGGCCGAATGGATGGGCGGCGGCGCCGCGCCGGCGCTCGCGAAGCTCCGATTCCCGATCGTGCCGGCGCCCTATGAGGGCCGGCCGTGGTTCCTGCCGTTCGCCGGAGAGGTGTTCCGGTTCCAGGACCGCATGGCCGCGCGCCGAAAGCCGGCGGACGCGGCCGAGTAGCTGCGCGGCGGCTCTTCGAGCGCGCTTGATGGCCGCCATGGCCTCGCGAACTTGGAAGGTGCCAGTCCCACTGGCATCGGGCGCACGTTGGCTAGCGGGGCCAGGCGCCGCACTTGTAGCAGCGGGCGACGCCGTTCATGTTCGTGGCGCCGCAGCTCTTGCAGGTCCACCAGTCGCGTGCCGTCGCCGCGGCAGCTGTGGGAACGCCAGCAGCGCCGGTGGTGCCGCCCGGGAGGACAGCTTCGTCCGGTAGGAACGGACGCGACGCGCGCCGGCGCATCACGAGATACCAGCCGAC
The DNA here is from genome assembly GCA_036262855.1 of Candidatus Limnocylindrales bacterium. GTDB lineage: Bacteria > Chloroflexota > Limnocylindria > Limnocylindrales > CSP1-4 > UBA5189. The sequence continues at coordinate 183 of DATAIB010000064.1, read as the reverse complement.
CGCGACGACCAGCAGCAGCACCAGCCCGCCGATGACGAATGGGACGAGCGTCGCAGGGGTGAACGGCGTCTCGCACTTCTTGAGGCCGACGCCGGGCTGGGCGTTCGGGTCGTCGACGCAGTCCTCGCCCTGCGAGCCGGGCACGTCTGCGATCGAGATGTGCTCGACGGGCCGCTGATGGCC
>DATAIB010000063.1:0-2232 GCA_036262855.1 Candidatus Limnocylindrales bacterium | reverse complement strand
CAACGCCCCGGCCGCCAGCACGACCTGCGGCGCCTTCACCATGAACCAGCGCGGCTTCGTGGCGATCGGCGCGGTGTCGTCCATGGGTGCGAGCGTCCCGAGCACGCCGGTCACGGGCCCGCCTTCGTGGCCACCCACGAGCACCTGCCGCACGCGGGCTCGGTCCAGGACGCGCGCGCCGTTCGCGACTGCCTCCGCCAGATGCGCGCGGATCCCGGATTGCTTCGTGCCGCGCCGGCAGCCGAACGGGCACGACCCGCAGTCGCCGCAGTCGGTCGCGTTGCGGTTGATGAGGCCGGATTCCCAGCCCAGCGCCTCGGCGCCGCGGCGGATCAGGTCGTCCTTCGGCGGGATGCTCGTCGCGGCCGAGACGCCAAGCTCGCGCTCGATCACGGCCAGGTCGTCGGCCCACTCCCTGCCATCGACGCCGTCGAGGCCGTGGTCCCGTGCCCACTCCTGTCGGACGTCGGCGGGAATGTCGAGGCAGGTCATCCAGTTCACGAGCGTGCCGCCACCGACGCCCGAGCCGGCGAGCATCGTGATCGCGCCGTCCCAGGTCGAGAGGAGGCCGTAATTGAGGTAGAGACGCCCGTAGGCATCGAGCTCATCGCGCGGCATCGTCGATTCGTCGACGAACGGGCCGGCCTCGACGACAAGGACGCGCCGCCCGGCGTTGGCCAGCTCGGCCGCGACGACGCCGCCACCCGCGCCCGACCCGACGACGACGACGTCCGCCTCGAGTTCGAGCGGCGCGTCACCGGCCGCCGGGCTGGATCGATCGACCTCGATCGGGCGGATCGCGGCGAGCTGCGGCGGGAGCGGTGGGTCGTCCCGCTGGTAGCCGAGCGCCTGCTGGAGGTGGTTCGGTTGGCCGGGCAGCCCGGGATCGGCGTAGGCGATGAACGTCAGCAGCTTGCGGAACGCGTTGACGCCCGAGCGGCGGAGCAGCAGTGGCGAGTTCGTCCAGCGCAGGAGGAGCGCCTCGCGCGACGGCGCATCCATGTCGCGGAATGCCTTGAAGCCGCCGCCGGTGGCGAGATTCGCGAGGGGCTGCTCCAGCGCGCGCAGGACGAGCCGCAGTTGGATGAGCTGGGAAGGATCGACGGCCCTGATGAGCCCGTCGGCCGCGATCGATGCCACGCGCGCCGGCTCGGCCGCGGGCACGAACGTGTGCGCCAGCGATCTGAGCGTCGCGAGCTCGCCGTCGGAAAACGTCGTCACCGCGCGAGCCTATCCGCGCTGGGGCGGCGCGCCGACACGACGGCCGGCCGCACGAGCCGGCGCCGGAGGCTAGGCGCGCGCCGCGGCCGCGGCGGTGGAGCTCGGGAGGCGCTCGAAGCCCTCGGCAGGCAGCGGCTCGCATCGGAGCGGCCGGTCCTCGCGATAGCCGAGCGCGTAGTCGGCCTGGATGAGCGTGTGCAGTTGCGAGGTGCCCTCGTAGATGACAGCGGCCTTGGAGTTGCGCAGGTAGCGCTCGACCGGGAACTCGTTCGAGTAGCCGTTCGCGCCATGGATCTGGATGGCATCGAGCGCGGACTGGACGGCGTGGTCCGTCGCGAACCACTTCGCAGCGGAGGTCTCGCGCGTGTTCCGGACGCCGTGGTTCTTCAGGAAGCCGGCGCGCCAGACAAGCAGCCGACCGGCCTCGATGCCCTGGACCATCTTGGCCAGCATCTGCTTTACGAGCTGGTGCTTGCCGATCTCGTCGCCGAAGGTTCGGCGCTCGTGGGCGTACTTGAGCGACGCGTCGAGGCACGCCTGTGCGAGTCCCACGTTGCCGGCTGCCACGGTGTACCGGCCCTGGTCGATCGCGCTCATCGCGACGAGGAAGCCCTCGCCGTCCTCGCCGATCCGGTTCTCGACCGGGACGCGGACGTCGTCCATGTTGATCAGGCCGGTGTTGCCGGCGCGGATGCCGAGCTTGCCGTGGAGCGTGCCGGTGCTGAGGCCCTTCATGCCGCGCTCGAGCACGAACGCGGTGACGCCCCGATGACCTTTCGACCGGTCGACCGACGCGAACACAAGGAAGTGGTCGGCGATGTCCGCGAGGCTGATCCAGATCTTCTGGCCGTTGAGCACGTAGCTATCGCCGTCACGGCGCGCGGTCGACGCGAGGTTGCCGGCATCCGTCCCGACGCCCGGCTCGGTGAGCCCGAACGTCGCGAGCTTCTCGCCCTTGGCCTGCGGCACGAGCCAGCGCTGCTTCTGCTCCTCGGTCCCCCACTGCATGAG
>DATAIB010000062.1:0-2294 GCA_036262855.1 Candidatus Limnocylindrales bacterium | reverse complement strand
CTACACGGACGACGATCTCGCGAAGCTCCGCCGCGGCGGCCACGACTACCGCAAGGTGTACGCGGCGTACAAGCAGGCGACCGAACACCGTGGCGCCCCGACCGTGATCCTCGCCAAGACGGTCAAGGGCTGGACGCTCGGGCCGGGCGTCGAGGCTCGGAACATCACGCACCAGGCGAAGAAGCTGTCCGAGCAGGAGCTCAGGATCTTCCGCGACCGCCTCGAGCTGCCGATCCCCGACGCGGACCTCAAGGACGCGCCGTACTACCACCCGGGACCGAACTCCGAGGAGGTCCAGTACCTGCAGGAGCGCCGGCGCGCGCTCGGCGGCACGCTGCCGATCCGCAAGGTCCATCCGGTGGTCCTGCCGGAGGTCAAGCCGACCTTCGACCAGGAGTTCGCCGCGGGGTCCGCGACGCCCGTCTCGACCACGATGGCGTTCACCCGGATGCTCCGGAACCTGATCCGCGACAAGGATCTCGGGCCGCGGATCGTGCCGATCATCCCCGATGAGGCGCGCACGTTCGGCATGGACCCGCTGTTCAACGAAGTCGGGATCTACTCGGCCACGGGCCAGCGCTACGAGCCGGTCGATTCGGAGCTCGTCCTGAAGTACCGGGAGGCGATCGACGGCCAGGTGCTCGAGGAGGGCATCACCGAGGCGGGCTCCGCCGCTGGCTTCCAGGCGGCGGGCACCTCGTATGCAACCCACGACTACCCCGTGATCCCGTTCTACATCTTCTACTCGATGTTCGGGTTCCAGCGGACCGGCGACCAGTTCTGGGCTGCGGGGGACGCTCGCGCACGCGGGTTCCTCATGGGCGCCACCGCCGGCCGGACCACGCTCCACGGCGAGGGCCTGCAGCACGACGACGGGCACACGCATGTGCTCGCGATGACGAACCCGGCGGTGCGGCAGTACGACCCGACCTACGCATACGAGCTCGCCGCGATCATCCGCGACGGCATCGACCGGATGCACGTCAAGGGCGAGGACCTCATCTACTACATCTCGATCTACAACGAGAACTACCCGATGGCCGCGAAGCCGGAGGGCGCCGACGAGGGCATCCTCAAGGGCATCTACCGGCTCTCGGCGGGCCTCACGGACGCCAAGCTCCCGAAGTCCGCGCCGAAGGTCAGGCTCGTGGGATCCGGCTCGATCCTGATCCAGGTCATTGCCGCCCAGGCGCTCCTCGCCGACCACGGGATCGCGGCCGAGGTGTACTCGGCGACGTCGTTCCCGCAGCTCCGGCGCGACGCCCTCCACGTGGATCGCTGGAACCGGCTCCATCCCGGCGAGGCGGCGCGCACGCCATACGTCTCGACCGTCCTCGGCGCGAAGGGCGGCCCCATCGTCGCCGCGTCCGACTGGATGAAGGCCATCCCGGACCTGGTCCGGCCGTGGGTCGATGCGCCGTTCGTGACGCTCGGCACCGATGGCTTCGGCCGCTCCGACACGCGCGAGTCGCTGCGCAGCTATTTCGAGATCGACCCGCCGCACATCGCTGCCGCCGCGATCTCCGAGCTGGTGCGCGCCGGCGATCTCAGCGTCGAGGCGGCGAAGGCCGCGTTCGACAAGCTCGGCATCGACCCGGAGAAGCCCGACCCGCTCGACGCGTAGCGCCCGCGGCCCCGCCGCACCTCAGGGCGCTGCGGCGGAGACCTTGAGCACGTCGCCATCCAGCGTCAGCGCGTACAGCTCGCCGGACGCGTCCTCGCCGAACGTCGAGATGTTGCCCTCGACCTGGCCGACCCTTGTCGGGACGCTGGGACCGTTCGACAGCGAATCGATCGCCCAGATCGTCGACGAGCAGTTGTCCGAGAACAGGTAGGTCCCGTCGAGGAGCGGGAACGCCGAGCCGCGATAGACATAGCCACCCACGACGGCGCACCCCGCGTCGTGCCCGTATTCCGCGACCGGCGCGCCGAGCCCGGCCTGGTCGCACGTGGTGGCCTCGTAGCAGTGGAAGCCCTCGGTGATGTTCCAGCCGAAGTTGAGCGGGCCGGTCGCGCCGACCCGGACGACATCGACCTCTTCGTACAGGCCCTGGCCGACGTCGCCGATCCAGAAGTCGCCGTTCTTCCGATCGAATGAGGTGCGCCACGGGTTGCGCATGCCGGAGATCCAGACCTCCGGCGCGCCCGCGCCTTTCGCGTAGGGATTCTCGGCGGGAATGCCGTACGCCTTGTCGCCGGTCTTGCCGTCGACATCGATGCGCAGGATCTTGCCGAGGAGCGCGTCGGGGTTCTGGCCGTTGCCCATCGGGTCGCCGCCGCTGCCGCCGTCGCCC
>DATAIB010000061.1:0-2579 GCA_036262855.1 Candidatus Limnocylindrales bacterium | reverse complement strand
CGGGCCTCGACATGACCCTCCGCGAGCCGATCGGCGTTGTCGGACTGATCGTGCCCTGGAACTTCCCGCTGCTGATGGCTTCATGGAAGCTTGGCCCCGCGCTCGCGGCCGGGAACACCTGCATCCTGAAGCCGGCCTCCTACTCCCCCATGACCGCGCTGCGGCTCGGCGAGCTGGCGCTCGAGGCGGGCTTCCCACCGGGCGTCATCAACGTGATCACGGGTCCCGGCGGCTCGGCCGGCGCGGCGATCGCCGCGCACCCGGGCGTCGGCAAGGTCGCGTTCACCGGCGAGACCACGACCGGCCAGGAGATCATGCGGCTGGCCGCGAACAACGTGAAGAAGATCAGCCTCGAGCTCGGGGGCAAGAGCCCCAACGTCGTGTACGCGGACGCCGACCTCGAGCGCTTCGCGGCGGAATCGCCGTATTCCGTCTTCGACAACTGCGGCCAGGACTGCTGCGCCCGCTCGCGCATCCTCGTGGAGCGCAGCGTCCAGGAGAAGGTCGTCGAGCTGTTCGCCGAGGCCACGAGGAAGGTCGTCGTCGGCGACCCGGCGGACGACAAGACCGAGGTCGGAACGCTCGTCAGCTTCAAGCAGCGCGACCGCGTGAAGGACTACATCGAGATCGGGCTGAACGAAGGTGCGAACCTCGTCGTGGGTGGCGAGGCGCCGGATGATCCGGCACTGGCCGATGGCGCGTATCTCATGCCGGCGGTCTTCGATGGCGTGAGCAACGACATGCGGATCGCGAAGGAAGAGATCTTCGGCCCCGTCGTGTCGATCATCCCGTTCGACACGGAGGCCGAGGCGATCAAGCTCGCGAATGCGACCCCGTACGGGCTCTCGGGCTCCATCTGGAGCCGCGACATCGGCAAGGCGCTGCGAACCGCGAAGGGCATCCAGGCGGGCGTCCTGTCCGTGAACTCGAACAGCTCGGTCCACACCGAGGCGCCGTTCGGCGGCTACAAGATGTCGGGCATCGGCCGGGAGCTGGGCATGTCGGCGATCGATCTCTACACCGAGACCAAGAACGTCTTCATCGACCTTCGGTGACGAAGGGCGCGGACGACCGGGGTGGTCGCCCGCCTGAGACCGCGGCGTTCGAGCCCGAACGGCTCGGTGGTCCGCGGCACGCGCGGCTCCCGATCGCGCCCGCCGCGTTCGTCGTGGTGCTCGTCGCGGTGGTTGCCGTCGGGCTGAGCGGCCGCCTGGGCGCCGGCACGTTTCCCAAGGACGTCGCGATCGGACCAACGGGCGAGCCGACGCCTGCGCAATCGGCGTTCGACCGCCCGGTCGTGCCCGCGGCGCCGGGCCGGGGCTTCGCATCGTTCGCCCCGGACGCCGGCCCCATCTTCACGAGCGAGCCGGGCCCAATGGCGGTCAGCGCCCAGCGCCAGACGCAGGGCGTCTTCGTCCACGGCGACCTGCATGCGGCGAAGATCACGTGGGTGTACGTCGGCGTGCTCGACGATGCGGGCCGCGTCGCGGGCTGGACCTCGGTGAGCGTCCCGGGCGCCGCCGGACCGAACGGCAAGGGGCCCACGCTGCGCTTCGATGTCGAGCTGGCCGTGCCGTCCGATTTCCAGGGCCGGCTCTGGGTGCGGGCCCACGCCTACGACGCCGATGGGAAGGTGGTCGCGTCGGCGAACGTGGAGATCCCCGCGCCGGCGCAATGACGACGTCGCGCGCGGGTGCGGCCTCCGCGCTGTGACCGCTCCCTAGCCCGTGCCGCCCGTGGTCCAGCCGTGCGGCTCGGCGCCGGGTTGCAGGTCCGGCCGGCGGCGAGCGAGCCAGTCGACGAGCGCCCAGTAGGTCGTCCGGAACGCGATCTCCGACCAGGGAATTGCCTCGGGGGCGAAGGCGCAAACCTCCAGCGCCTCGGGACTCGGTTGCGGCTCGCCGCCCGCGATTTGCGCCTCGTAGACCAGCACGATGACCGCGGCCTCGAGCCGCGCATACAGCCCGACGATCTCCCCCGTCTCGACGATCAGGCTTGTCTCCTCGAGCGTCTCGCGGCTCGCGCCCTCGCTGGGCGTCTCGTCGATCTCGAGGAAGCCGCCCGGCTGCGCCCACAGGCCGCGTCCGGGCTCGAATCCGCGGCGGATCAGGATCAGCTCGCCGTCGTCGGTGACGGGGAAGGTGGTCACCACGAGGCGCGGGTTCAGGTACGTGACGTGGCCGTTGGTGCACGACAGCCGCTCGCGATCCTCGCCGGCGAGGGCGCCGAGCACGAGCGGCGCGCCGCAGCGGGAGCAATGCGTGTGCATGGCGGCCACCCAGTCAGGCGCCCCGCTGCCGGCGGGGACGTCGGTCGAGCGCCGGTCCGGTGGTCGCCCCGCCGTGGTCACGCCGACAGGATCAGGCTTGCAAACCCGAGCGCGATGCCGATCCCGAGGAGCGCGGCCGCGGCCCACGTGACCCGGAAGAGTGCCCGCCCCCGGTTGATCGGGAACCACGCCTTGGCGCTCCGCCAGAACTTCAGCGCCGCATCCGCGGTGGTCACGATGAAGATCGGGATGGCGATCAGCGCGCAGAACTTGACGATCGGGCTGGAGAGCGTCGACCCGGCTTCGAGCG
>DATAIB010000060.1:0-3618 GCA_036262855.1 Candidatus Limnocylindrales bacterium | reverse complement strand
GTCCGGGCGATCGACCTGGACCTCGCGGATGTCTTCCGGCCCGCCATCGAGGCGCTGTTCGGCGACGACTCCCCGGCCGACCGGCTGGCCGACTATGTCGACCTCGATGAGTACGCGCTCCTGCACCAGGCGGCGCGCTGGGCGCGGGGCCAGGACGTCGTGGCGCCCGGCGAACGTGCCACGCCCGGGGATGGGCGGGTGACGCCCGCCGTCGCCGATGGGTGGCGGGCCATCCTCCTGCGTCGTCCTCGCTGGCGGTCCGAGGCCGAGATCAGAGTGACGTACGAGGCCGGGTCGGAGCCGCGCGAGGCGCTGGCCTCCCTGGGGACTGCCGTCCCGGGCGACGTGGCAATCGACCGCGCGATCGTGGATGCTCGGCCCGTGGGTGGTGGCCGGCTGGCCATCGAAGGCCGGGACGGCAGCGACGTGCCGGTCGTCCAGGCGCTCGAGCGCGTGCCCGGCTTCGCGATGATCGCGCGGCGGTACCGCCGGGCCTGATCGTCGGCGCGGTCGACCCCGGGCGGCGCGGCCGCCCGCCCGGTCGGCGGGCTCAGTCCTCCGGCGTGACGCCCCAGCCCCAGGTGATCCCGGCGTCGGCGAGCGGCGGCAGCACCAGGAAGGGATCGATGCGCGCGATCTCGCCGTGCGGCAGGAACTGGATCGACTTGGTGTCGGGCTCCAGGAGCCACGATGCCGGCTCGTCGGGGCTGAACAGCATGTAGTGGAGGTGGCAGCCGGTGGCATTGCCGGTCCGGCCTTCCCAGCCGATCAGGTCACCGGCTTTCACCACGTCACCGGCCTTCACGTTGACCTTCGCCAGGTGCACGTACACGCTGCGGTAGCCGTTCTGGTCGTCGATGACGATCGCGATCGCCTTCGAACGCCAGCCGTTCACCGCATCGACGCTGGCGCGGTACGCCGTCAGGTCGTCCCGCCAGCCGATGAAGCCCTCGTGATGATGTCCGGCCGTCAGCACCACGCCGTCGTGCGCGGCCCAGATCGGGGCGCCACACCAGTTCGCGACATCGATGCCGTCGTGCGCCGTCACGCCGTCCACGCGGAACCCGCCCGGGTAGCCCTTCCCGAACCCGTTCGTGATGCGGGCATTCCGGATCGGCCACTGGTAGCCCGTGAGCTGCGACGGATCGCGCGGTCCGGTCGGCGCCACGGAGCGGTCGACCGGCGGGTCGGTTGCCCGACCGGCCCCGGCGTTGCCGCCGTCGCTCGTGTCGTCGCCGTGGGGACCGATGGTCTGCGCCGGTGACGCTTGGGCGAGCAGGTCCAGCGCGGCGGCATCGATCGGCGTCGAGGCGGGCCGCGTCGCGATCGGCAGCGCGATGACGACCAGGACCGCGACCACCGCGAGCCCGAGGATCAGCGGCAGCCAGGGTGGACCCGGGCGATGGCTTCGGCCGGCCCCCACCCGGAGGCTCCCGATGGGCCGCGGGGGCGCGAAGGGTGCGTGCGGCTGGTCGATCCGATGCGCGTGCTCGAATCGCCGTCGGGACGCGCGGTGGTCAACGAACCGTGCGATCGGTCAGCCCTTCGCCCGCATCTTGTTGCCCTTGGCGTCGTGGGTCAGCTCGACCAGGCCGAGCGCCTCCAGGAGCGGCGGCATGTACATCCCGAACCGACCGCGGTAGCCCTTGCGCAGGCCGTACCAGCCACCGACCGGGTTCGATGCGTCCCGCGCCCATGCCTCGACCGTGCCGGGCTTGGCATCCTTCTGCTCGTCCGCGGCGCCGAGGTCCATCCAGTCGCCGTGTCGCTTGAGCATCGCGACGGTGTCGTCGATCGCGCGTCGGTCGTACTTGAGCGTCGTCGACCCGACCTGGCACACGATCGCCGGCGGGTCGCCCGCGTCGTCGATGTACATCGTGTAGTCCGAGCTGCCCGGCGGGGTCTTCAGGATCCACGGGTCGGATTTCGTGCCGCTGCCTGCCATGTCCGCGTCCTCCCGCGTGGCCGCTGCGGCTCGCCCGCCGGCCGATCCGGGCCTAGCGTAGCCAAGGGGCCGTCGTCCGGCCTGCCCGCACGTGCACGTCGTCGTTGTCGCCGGCGGGCGACCCGGGGCACGTGACCGCTCGCGGTACGATGCGCGCCACGCGCCCGTAGCTCAGCGGATCAGAGCATCTGACTTCGGATCAGAGGGTCGGGGGTTCGAGTCCCTCCGGGCGCGCCACTCCCACCCCCCGGCCGCGCTGGGAATCTGTCGCCAAGCGGACTGTCGACGGTGCGAATTTGCCGCTTGTCGGATCGGTCGGTGGCACGTAGCGTTCACGTCGTTGAACCGGGGTCGCATATGAAAACAAGGGAGTCAGCGGTGAGCGAGAAGGAACAGCCCAAGGGCCAGGAGTCGGCGAACACCGACGAGACCGAGGACACCGAGGGCAACCTCTTCGAGGGCGACGGCCCGGAAGGCGAGGGCTTCCGGAACAAGGAAGGCTTCCGCAACAAGGAAGGCTTCCGCAACAAGGAAGGCTTCCGGAACAAGGAAGGGTTCCATCCCCGGAACTGACCGGTCGGGATGAACTCACAGAGCGGAGCAGGCGAACGCCGGCTCCGCTCTTTTACGATTCACCGGCACCATCCGTGGGCGTGCAACGACCGCAAGGAGCACATCGAGGCGATGACGGCAGCTCGTGAGTGATCCCGGGATCCACCTCCTCCGCGCCGTCGCGATGCGCGCCGAAACCGCCCTCCGGCTCGAGGCCGCGCTCCAGACGACCCTCCTGCGGTCCATCGTCAACACGACCGTGCAGCTGTTCGAGGCGGAGGCGGCGTCGATCGCCCTGTATCGGCCTGAGCACGACACCCTCGAGTTCGTCGTCGCGGCGGGGGCCCAGGGCCAGCCGGTCGTGGGCCTGACGATCCCGGCCGACCAGGGCATCGCCGGGCACGCGTTCACCAGCGGTGAGCCGATCGCGATCGCGGAATCCCTCCAGGACGCGCGCTTCACGAAGGACGTCTCGGCGGGCACCGGCTACACGCCACGCTCCATCCTCGCCGTCCCGATGCGCAGCGAGCAGCGCACGACCGGCGTGCTGGAGATCCTGGACAAACGCGACGGCACGTTCTCCCTCCGGGACATCGAGCTTGCGTCCGTGTTCGCCGATCAGGCGGCCGTTGCCATCCAGATCGGTGCGCGGGCGCTCGATGCGCAGCAGCTGCTGCGCCTGATGCTCGATGGCGACGTGCCGGAGGACCACGACGCCCTCCAGAAGATGATCTCCGTCGCGACCCGCAGCCAGTCGGGCGACGACGGGTTCTGGGCGTTCGTGGACTCCATCGTCCAGCTCCGACTCGTCGCGCCGCACGACAGGACGCTCGCGATCGATGTCCTCGACGCGGTCGGCCGGCATGCCCGCGAACGTCGCGAGCACTCCGCGCCGCGCCGCTTCCGTCGCTGATGTCCGACGCGCCCGCGGCGGTCCAGGGCCGGCCCGCCTGGACCGAGCCGTTCAGCGTCGATCACCGCGCCGCGCTGGCGCGTTCCTCCCCGGTCGACGCGCCGACGGCGCCCTGGCTGACGTCGCGCGGCGCCGGAATCACGGTCGCGATCATCGATTCCGGGGTCGAAGGCGATCACGAGGCGGTCGGCGGCAAGCTCGTTCGGTC
>DATAIB010000059.1:0-3249 GCA_036262855.1 Candidatus Limnocylindrales bacterium | reverse complement strand
GAAGAAGCTCGTGGAAGCACTGAAGCGCCCGGAGAAGGGGCTGCCGGAGCCCTCCGCCCGGGAGAAGCGCCAGCTCATGGCCGACGTGAAGCTGCTCGAGCCCGACGCCTACGGAACCCGCGCCGCGGTCGAGGGTGTCGTCCTCGGCGGCCAGTCGATGGTCGGCGCGACCGTGGAGAAGGTGCAGGAAGCCGGCTTCCGGACCAAGCAGCAGATCGAGCGCGGCGAGGGCGAGCCCGGACCGCGGCGCCTCGATCCGAAGACGGGTGAGCTCACGGAGGTCTCCGCCGAGGACGAGGTCGGCCGGCGTCGCGCCGAAGCGCACGGCAACGTCGGCAGCAACCGCGTGGGCGACCAGAACCTCAGCGCGTACGAGAAGAATGCGAAGCGGCTGCAGGTCGCCGAAGCGGTGCTGGGGCACCTCCTCGGGCACCTGCCGGGGCCGGGCGACGCCGGGCCCAAGGACACCAGCGCGGCCGCGAAGAATCTCAACCGGATCGTCGTGGCGGCCGGCGAGATGGGCGTCCGCGGCAAGAGCACGGGCCTCGGTCACCTGTCGGACATCGTGGCCGCGAAGGGCGCCAAGGACCCGATCCCGGCGATCCACCAGGCGCTGGCGAGCTGGGCCGGCGAGAGCAGCGTCCAGGGCTGGGCGGCCACGAACGGCTTCCCGCTCACGACCGATGCAGGCCGCGTGGCAGCGTTCGCCGGCTGGAGCCGTGAGCAGGCGATGAGCCTGACCGGCCGGATGCGGATCGCCACCGAGACGGGCGGGCTGTATGGCGACGTGGCCGTCGGCACGGGCCGTACGCCGGGGCCCGCCGCGCCCGCGCCCGCCGAGGGGGGACCACCCCCGCCATCCGGCGGCGTGCCTGCAAGGCCGCTGCCCAGCGGCGAGGCACCGCTCACCACCGGCGAGCACGATGCCGCGCCCGCGAACCCCACCGGTACCGCTGCTCCGGGCGCGGGAACACCCGCCGCGGGCGCGGGGGCGCCGGGAGCCGGCACGGGCAAGCCCGGCGACGTCGTGCCGACCAATCAGGAGCTCGACACAGCATTCGGGCATCTTGAGAGCGGCACCGGGCCGAAGCGCGAGCCGACGAACATGTATGCGGTCGATGCCAACGCGCTCACCGACGCTCGGTTCACCCAGACGGGCGGATCGGAGCTCGATGTTCGGAATATCGCGAAGGTGGGCGTCCAGGACCAGGCCGGGACGACCACCCCCGGGCAGAAGCCGCCCGAGACGTGGCTGGTCGACCCAACGCGGGCCGGCATCACCGATCCCAAGGTGGCCGCGGACACGGATTTCCGTCCCAACCAGGGGAAGAAGGGGGCGTTCGACGTCCGCAACGCGCAGGTCGTCGCCGGTCCCCAGGGTGACGGCGTCCGCACACCCACCGGCCCGACCTTCGGCGACGATCACGTCGTCGGCGGCGCGCGCGGCGCCACCTTGGACCCGGCGACCGGGACCTGGGTTGCCGGATCTGCTCCGTACGAGCGCACGCCCAACAAGCTCGGGCAGGACGGCACCTTCACGCCCAAGACGCAGGACGAGTGGCAGGCGTGGGAGCAGACGCTCGGCAAGCTGCCCGAGGAGCAGCGCTATGCCCTCTGGTTCTACGGCGACGACCTGTCGTCACCGCTCAACCACGGCCTCCGCGGCCAGAAGGCAAACCAGTTCGTGACCGACCCGATCGCGCGCCAGGCCGCCGCGAGCCAGCTCGACCAGGCGATGCGGCCCATTCCGTTCGATACGGAGGTCCATCGCAAGGCGTCGATCCGGGACTTCAGCGACCTCAAGGTCAGCGACCCGGCCGAGCTCGCCGGCATGGTCGGCAAGCAGTACGCCCACCAGGGCTACACGAGCACCGCGATCGTCACGGGAACGTGGTCCGGCGACATCGACATCGTGATCCAGGTCCCCAAGGGCACGCGCGGCCGGTACCTGGCCGGCGCTCCCGGGGCCGAGCCGACCAACCCGCTCAAGCCTGCGGCCGGTGCGCCGCTCGCATCGATGCCGGGTGAGATGGAGTTCCTGATCGAGCGAGGAACGACGTTCACGATCCAGAAGGCGACGCAGGATCCGTCGAGCGGGCGGTGGACGATCGAGGTCCGTGTCGCCGAGCAGGGGACGAAGGCGAAGCCGCTGACCAGCCCGGTGCCGCTGCCCGGAACGCCGAAGAATCCCTGACCGACCCCGGGTCGCGAGGGCGACGCGATCAGGCCTGCAGCGCGATCAGGGTCGCGGCGGCGACTCCTCGCGCGTGACCTTGCCGTCGCGGAAGTCGCGCATCAGCTCGACGTAGCCCGGCAGTCCTCGCTCGTACCCAAGCGCCCAGAAGCCGGCGCCCGCGAGGCCGTTGTCCAGCGCGAGCGCGAGCTTGGGCCGCAACGTCGCGGGCGAGTCGTAGTACGTCAGCAGATAGCCCACGTCGGCGGGCTGGACGATGTACTCCACGTGTTCGAGCTCGTCGCGGAACGGTTCGAACTGCGGCGCCAGGAGCACGTCGGTGTGCTTCGTGGGAACCCAGATCACGCCCGACCCGATGACCTGGCTCGACCGGTCGAGGCCGTCCGCGCGCCATTGCATCCCGTACAAGGGAAGGCCGAGCACCATCCGGTCGCGCGGCACGCCCGCTTCGACGTACGAATCGATCGACCAGCGCAGCGAGTACAGCCCATCGAGCCGGTCGATCGGGGCGCTGGCGCCCGGCTGGGATCCGGACCAGTGGTAGTCGTAGCCCATCAGGAAGAGCCGGTCCACGCCGGCCGTCGCGGCGACCGCCGCGTTGCCCACGCCCCTCGGGCCCGCCTCCGTGGCGACCGTCACGCGCGCCCTGGGGATCGCGGCCCGCAGCGCGGCCCGAAGCTCGGTGAGGAACTCGCCGTACGCCGGTCGGTCGAGCGGGTCGAGCGTCTCGATGTCGACGTTGATGCCATCGACGCCGAGGTCGACCGCGAGGGCGACGAGCTCGTCGACCGTTCGATGCCACGGTGGCGGCCCCGGAGTCGCGGCCGGCGTCGATGCTGGCGATGCCGACGGGGGAGCCGCCGGTGTCGTGGGGTCGCCCGACGACCCGGGGCCGGGGCTCGGGCTCGACGCCGGGACGGCCCGCCCGAAGAACCGTCCGTTCTTGTCCGCGCCGAAGCTCGAGAACACCAGCTCGACGGACGCACCGCGGCCATGGGCGTCGGCGATGAGCCGCTGCCCGACCGAGCCGGTGATGCGGCGGTAGCCCGTCGCCG
>DATAIB010000058.1:0-2656 GCA_036262855.1 Candidatus Limnocylindrales bacterium | reverse complement strand
GCCGACCGGGCGGGCGGCCGCGCCGCCCGGGGTCGACCGCGCCGACGATCAGGCCCGGCGGTACCGCCGCGCGATCATCGCGAAGCCGGGCACGCGCTCGAGCGCCTGGACGACCGGCACGGCGCTGCCGTCCCGGCCTTCGATGGCCAGCCGGCCACCACCCACGGGCCGCGCGTCCACGATCGCGCGGTCGATTGCCAGCTCGCCTGGGACGGCGGCCCCCAGGGACGCCAGCGCCTCGCCGGGCTCCGAGCCCGCCTCGTACGTCATCCTGATCTCGGCCTCCGACCGCCAGCGCGGCCGGCGCAGGAGGATCGCTCGCCAGCCATCGGCGACGGGGGGCGTCACCCGCCCATCGCCGGGCGTGGCACGTTCGCCGGGCCCCACGACGTCCTGGCCCCGCGCCCAGCGCGCCGCCTGGTGCAGGAGCGCGTACTCATCGAGGTCGACATAGTCGGCCAGCCGGTCGGCCGGGGAGTCGTCGCCGAACAGCGCCTCGATGGCGGGCCGGAAGACGTCCGCGAGGTCGAGGTCGATCGCCCGGACCGTCCGATGGAAGTACACCGCGAGGTACAGGAGCAGCCGCGCGTTGAGGAAGCCCTCGAGCGCCGACACCCCCGGTTCGAAGAGCGTGAGCCCGCGATCGGAGATGTACGCGTACCGGCGCAGCCGCTCGACATCGATGCCGACCTTCACGCCCGTGAAGAACGCGTCCCGGCGCACGTAGTCGAGGTTGTCGACCGTGAACACGCCCGACAGGAGCGGCTGGAGGATCTGCACCCAGGCGGGCATCCACGGATCGACGAGCGCCGGCTTGGAGACGAGGAAGGACACCCATCGCGGGTCGATGACCTCGCCGTCCGCGAAGGCGTCGCGCTCCGGCGACGAGCCCGGGGCACGCCGCAGCGCGCGGATCACGTCACCGAGCTCGCGCTCGATGATCAGCTCGCTCAGGTCCTCGTGGGACAGCCGCTTGCCGGTGCCGCGGCGTGCGTCGTCCCGGGCCGGGAACGCGGACAGGACGTGCTCGTCGAAGAAGTGCGCAAACGGCCCATGACCGACGTCGTGGAGAAGCCCGGCGACCCGCAACGTCTCCACGACGAGGCCCTCGGACGGCAGCGGCTCGCGCGGCGCCGCCGCCGGCAGCGCGGTCAGCAGCGATGGCAGCAGCGCGCGCGCCCAGAGCCCCGCCTCGTGCATGACCCCCAGGCCGTGCGTGAAGCGCGAATGCTCGGCCGTCGGGAACACCCAGCGCGCGCTCTGGAGCTGCGAGATCCGCCGTAGCCGCTGGAGCCACGCGGTGTCGAGGAGGTCGTCCTCGGCGGCGTCCTCGTCCGGCAGGCCAAGCGCGCCGGATTCGTCGCGGGCGAGCCGCTTGGTCAGCTCGAGATAGCCGTGGATCGGGTCGCTGATGAGGTTGACCGCGGCAAAAGGGTGGCGCGCCACCCCCGAAGGATAGGGTCCGGTCAGGGCACCCAGACGCGCATCTCGGCGCCCCACGCAGAGACGTAGCCGAGGTTATCCCGCGAGCGCACGCGGAGCCCGTAATAGTGGCCGCCCGCGCGGCTGCTCAGCGACAGGGACTTCGCCGTGGTCGCGCTCTTGATCGTCGTCCAGGTGCCGCTGTCGACGCGGTACTGCACGTCGTAGTTCTTGAACCCGGCCGTGTGGGTCTGGAGCTTCGTGTCGCCGCCGCTCCACGACCACGTGACCGTCGAGCCGGAGCGCGACGTCGTGCCCGGCTTGGCCCACGGGTTCGTGCGGTCCTTGGACTCGGTTTCGAAGACGGCGACCCACATCGAGTGGTTGGAGCTGCGGTACGCGACCCCGATGCCGATGTAGTTGAGCGTGCTGCTCATGAGCTTCGACCACTCGGTCGAGTGCTGCCGCCAGCCGCTCTCGATGCTGGCGATCGCCTGGTCGCCCCACGGGTACGAGCTCCACGACTCCATGCCGCCGTAGTTGTACTTCTGGACGCCGTAGCTGGTGAGCATGCAGGACATGCAGCTCGGAAGGGACAGGACCGCGGTCGACGCACTGTGCGCGGCCCAGTCGCCGGCCATCTTCACGAGGCCCGGATGCACGCGAAGGGGCACGAGGCCCTTGCTCGCCCGGACGCCGTTGATCCAGTTGATGAAGGTCGTCTCGACTGCATCCGGTGTCGGGCTCAGGGCCGTGGCGGCATCCGTGGGCGCCGGATGGGCACCAGGTCCAAGCGCGGTCGCCAGGACGGCGACCAGCGCACCGACGAGCGCGAGGCGGCGATGTCGATCCATGGCGCTCATCCTCCGGTTCGCTCGTGCGCGGGCCAGTGGTGCAAAAGTCCTACTGCGGGCGAGCCGCGCCAATTCCTGGTGCTGCGGGTCAACGCGCGGCACCGGCCCGCACGGTTCAGGGCACCCAGATCCGCATCTCGGCACTCCACGCCGAGAGGTACCCGAGGTTGTCCCGGGCGCGCACGCGGAGGCCGTAGTAGTGGCCGTGCGCCCGGCTCCCGAGCGAGAGCGACTTCGCGGTGGTGCCCGTTCTGATGGTGGTCCACGTGCCGCTGCCGACGCGGTACTGCACGTCGAAGTTCTTCAGCCCGGCGGTGTGCGTCTGGAGCCTGGTATCGGCCCCGGTCCACGACCACGACACGGTCGTGCCGCTTCGAGCG
>DATAIB010000057.1:0-6437 GCA_036262855.1 Candidatus Limnocylindrales bacterium | reverse complement strand
CAGGGCGAGGGTGTCGACGCTGTGCTGCCACAGCCCGAGGATGCCCATCGACAGGAAGCCGCCGACCATCAGCAGCGCGAGCCGCCAGCCGCCCACTGCAAGCCCGAGGGCGCCGGCGATGGTCGTGAGCCCCGGCCACGTCAGCTGGTGGAGGACGAGCGTGAACACCTCGAACACGGCGCTGACCACGACGCGGATCGGCGTGACCGTGAGGACGAGGACGATGTTGGTGTTGCGGTTCGCGTCGAGCCACTCGCGGGCATCGCGCAGGAGGTGGAAGAAGGGTGCGTCGTTGTCGTGGGGGACCGTGTACTGGCCGTTGAACAGCACGAACACGACCGCCGCGAAGATCGCGAGCGCGATCGCCCACAGCGCGCGGGAGGGCTGCGGGAGCCGCATCCGGTCGGCGACGGCGGTCGCCGCGCTCACCTCAGGACTCCTGCGTCCCGGCGACGGCCTCGAGGATGCGGGGCCGGTCGACGACGCCGATGACCCGCCCGTCGGCGACGACGCGGATGGGCTTCTCGGTGGCCGCTGCAGCGTGCAGCGCATCCCGGATGATCGTGGTGGGCGGGAACTCGGGGCCGTCGATCGGGTCGTCGGGCGTCGCGTCGCGCATGATCCAGCGCAGGGTCAGGACATTGGCCTTCGCAACGTCGCGCACGAAGTCGCGGACGTACTCGTCCGCCGGAGCGCCGACCAGCTCTTCGGGCCGGCCCATCTGCACGATCTGGCCGTCGCGCATGATCAGGACGTGGTCGCCGAGCTTGAGCGCCTCGGCCAGGTCGTGGGTGATGAACACCATCGTCTTCCCGACCTCGTGGTGCAGCCGGAGCACCTCGTTCTGCATGTCGCGCCGGATCAGCGGGTCGAGGGCGCTGAACGGCTCGTCGAAGAACATGACCTCCGGGTCGCCCGCGAGCGCGCGCGCCAGCCCGACGCGCTGCTGCTGCCCGCCGGAGAGCTGCTCCGGAAAGCTGTCGAGGTGCCGCGACAATCCGACCAGCTCGCACATCTCGCGGGCCCGCTCGCGCCGGCGCTCCTTTGATTCGCCGCGCAGCTCCAGCCCGAACGCCACGTTCTCGATCACCCGCCGATGCGGCAGCAGCCCGAAATGCTGGAACACCATCGCGAAGCGGTGGCGGCGGAGCTCGCGCAGCCGCTGCTGGTCCGCCTTGCGGATGTCCTCGCCGTCGAGCAGGAGCTCACCGAGCGTCGGCTCGATCAGCCGCGTCATGCACCGGACGAGTGTCGACTTGCCGCTGCCCGACAGGCCCATCACGACGAAGACCTCGCCCTCGCGCACGTCGAACGAGACGTCGCGCACCGCCACCGTGGACCCGGTCCTCTGGCGGAGCTCGGCGCTCGGCAGGTCCAGCAGGGAGCGGTCCGTGCGAACCTTCGCCTCTGCCGGCCCGAAGACCTTGTAGAGGCTGCGCACCGACAGCGTTGTCTTCCGTTCGGCGGTGCTGCCGGGACGCTCGGCGGGCGCGGTCCGAAGGGCGGTCACGGATCCTCCCGGGCTGCCGATCGGGTCTGGGCGACCCGGCCGATCGATCTCGAAGGGTGCGTTGCGCGCTGTGGGCTCGTCAAGCCGAAACGCGCAATCCTCGGGGGCGGACACCACCGGCCCGTCGATGCCGAGGCCGGGGGGAGTTGCGCCGAATCGGGTTCGCAGTTCAGACTGTCGGGGCGCCCGAAGAGTCGGGCCGCCTGGGGTGCAGCAAGCCCATGAGCGTCCGTCCAGGAGCTTCAGTGCACCCCAAGGCTGCGGTCGAACCGACCGCCGATCCCGCCGCTGCGCAATCGAGCGCCGGCGCCGCCGCGCGTTCGAGCGCCGCGAAACCTTCCCACGCCGCGCACGCCGCGACGATCTACGTCGACGGCCGCTGGCACGCCGCCGGCTCCGGCGCCTCGTTCCCCGCGATGAACCCCGCAACGGGAGCGACGATCGGCCACGTCTCCGCCGGCGGCCGCGCGGACGCCAGCGCCGCCATCGACGCCGCGCACGCCGCCGCTCCCGCATGGGGCCGCACCAGCCCGTTCGAACGGGCGGCGGCACTGGAGCGCGTCGCCGCCGCGATCGAGCGCAACAAGGACGGCCTCGCCGAAGCCCTGACCCGCGACCAGGGCAAGCCACTCCACGCCGAGTCGTACGGTGAGGTCGAGGAGTTGATCCTCTACTTCAAGATGGCCGCCGCGGAGGCGACCCGCATCGAAGGCCTGATGCCGCCCTCGATCGATGCCAACAAGCGGATCCTGATCCAGCGCGTCCCGAAGGGCGTCGTGGGCGTGATCACGCCCTGGAACTGGCCGTACACGATGCCCGCGGAGCTGATCGCGCCCGCACTCGCAGCAGGCAACGCCGTCGTGTGGAACCCGGCCCGCCTCACGAGCCACTGCTCCGCCGAGCTCGCGCGCGCGATCGAGCAGGCCGAGCTTCCGCGCGGCGTCTTCAACCTCGTGACGGGCCCAGGCGACGAGGTCGGCGACGAGCTGGCGGGCGACCCGCGCGTGCCCGCGATCGGGTTCGTCGGCAGCACCAGGACCGGCCTCGACATCGCCCGCCGCGCCGCCGGCAAGGAGCTCCTCATGGAGCTGGGCGGCAACGGGCCGCTCGTGATCCTGAAGGACGCCGACATCGACAAGGCGGTCGAGGCGACGATCACGGCCTGCTTCCTCAACGCGGGCCAGAGCTGCACGGCCGGCGAACGCGTCCTCGTCGACCGATCGATCCACGAGGCGTACGTCGAACGGCTTGTCGAGGCGGTCCATGAGCAGGTGCGGCTCGGCGACCCGATGGCCGGCGAGACGACGATGGGCCCGCTCAACAACGAGCGGACCGCGGCCAAGACGGAGCACCACGTCAAGGAGGCGATCGAGCGCGGTGCGACGCTCCACGCCGGCGGCCGCCGCGCGCCCGAGCACGGGAGCGACCTGTTCTTCCAGCCGACGATCCTCGATCGGGTGACCGAGTCGATGGAGATCGCGCGCGAGGAGACGTTCGGGCCCGTCGTGCCGATCACGGCCATCGATGGCCCCGAGGAAGCGCTGCACCTCGTCGAGACCAGCCCGTACGGCCTCCTGACCGCGGTGTTCACGAAGGACCTGGCGATGGGCCTGAAGTTCGCCGAGTCGGCGCGGGCCGGATGGGTCAACATCAACGAGGGCACGAACTACTGGGAATCCCACCTGCCCTTCGGCGGCCGGGCCGGCTCGCAGAGCGGCCTCGGGCGCGTGGGCGGCCGGTTCTCGATCGAACGATTGACCGAGCTCAAGACGATCGTGGTGAACCTCGGCTGAGCCGATGGACGCACGAACAACAACCGCAACGACCACCGCACGAACCATCACCGACTGAACGACAGGAGCACACCGTCCATGGCCGAGTTCCCGAGCCGCGCCAAGGTCGTGATCATCGGCGCCGGCATCGTCGGCAACAGCATCGCGTACCACCTCGCGAAGCTGGGCTGGCGTGACCTGCTGCTGATCGACAAGGGCCCGTTCCCGAACCCGGGCGGCTCCACCGGGCATGCGAGCAACTTCATCTTCCTCGTCGATCACAACAAGGAGATGGCGCAGCTCACGATCGAGAGCTCGCGCCAGTACGAGGAGTTCGGGGTCCAGACCGTGTGCGGCGGCATCGAGGTCGCCCGCTCCGAGACCCGCATGACGGAGCTCCGGCGGCGCATGGACTCCGCGAAGAACTGGCGCATCGATGACGCCCGCCTGCTCACGCCCGCCGAGGTCGGCGAGCTCGTGCCGTTCATCGACACGTCCATCCTGGTCGGCGGCTTCTACACGCCGGGCGTGAGCGTCGTCGACTCGCTGCGCTTCGGGACGATGTGCCGTGAGCGAGCCGAGGAGATGGGCGCCCTCACGTCCGTCGCCAATACGGAGGTCACCGGCTTCGACGTCGAGGACGAGCAGATCCGAGCCGTCCACACGACGAAGGGCACGGTCGAGGCGGAGTACGTCGTGATCGCCTGCGGCGTCTGGTCGCCGAAGGTCGCGGAGATGGCCGGCGCCCGCATCCCGCTGACCCCCGTCGTCCACCAGATGGCCGACTACGGCCCGGTGCCGCTGTTCGAGCAGTCCTCGCGCGCGATCGAGTACCCGATCGTCCGCGACATGGACGTCCTGATGTACGAGCGGCAGGACGGCATCGGGCTCGAGGTGGGCTCGTATGCCCACCGCTCCATCCTGCATGACCCCGAGGAGATCCCCTCGAACGAGCAGGCAGCGCTCTCGCCGACCGAGTTCCCGTTCACCCAGGAGGACTTCGACCCCCAGCTCGAGGACGCGCTCGCGCTGATGCCCGCGATCCTCGGCGACGAGCGGGTCGGGCAGAAGTACGCGATCAACGGCCTCATCGCGCTCACGCCGGACGGCATGCCGCTCCTCGGCGAGACGCCCGAGGTCAGGGGCCTCTGGTCCGCTGCCGCTGTGTGGGTCAAGGAGGGCCCGGCGGTCGGCCGGTGCATCGCCGAGTGGATGGTCCACGGCGAGCCCTCGATCGACGTCGCCCAGAGCGACATCGGCCGCTTCCACGCCCATCAGCGAACCCGCCAGCACACCAAGGCGCGGTCGTTCGAGGCGTTCCCGAAGACGTACGGGATCGTGCACCCCGCAGAGCAGTACCTCTCCGATCGGCCGCTCCGGAAGTCGCCGATGCACGAGTGGCACGTCGAGCACGACGCGGAGTTCTTCGAGGTCGCCGGCTGGGAGCGGACCCAGTGGTTCAACTCGAACGCGGGCCTCGTGGAGCACTACGGCGTCGAGACCCGCCCGAACGAATGGGACGCGCGCTGGTGGTCGCCGATCATCAACGCCGAGCACCTCGCGATGCGCGAGAAGGCGGGCATCTTCGACCTGTCGGCGTTCGAGATCTTCGACATCGTCGGCACCGGTGCCCTCGCCTCGGTCCAGAAGGTCGCGATGCGCCAGATGGACGTCGCGGTCGGCAAGGTCGTCTACACGCCGGTGCTGTCCGAGGTCGGCGGGTTCAAGAGCGACCTGACGATCATGCGGCTCGGCCGGAACCACTTCCGCGTCGTCACCGGCGGCGCCCACGGGCCGGCGGACCTCAAGTGGTTCAAGGACCATCTCGATGAGCACGCGTCGCTGGTCGACCTGACCACCGCGTACACGACGATCGGGATCTGGGGGCCGCGAGCGCGCGACATCGTCCAGTCCCTGACGCGCGACGACATGAGCCACGCCGGCTTCCCGTTCGGCACCTGCCGCACGGTCGAGATCGGATCGCAGATGGTCCTCGCCTCGCGGATCAGCTACGTCGGCGAGCTCGGCTGGGAGCTGTACGTCCCGATCGAGCAGGGACGTCGACTGTGGGAGGAGCTCTGGGAGGCCGGCAAGGCCCACGGCCTGACCGCGTGCGGCATGGGCGTGTATGGCACGACCGGCCGGCTCGAGAAGGGCTACCGCGCGTACGGCATGGAGCTCGACGGCGACTACGACGTCGTCGAAGCGGGCATGCTCCCGGCGAAGATCAAGGCCGAGGACTTCGTGGGCAAGGCCGCCGTCCTGGAGCAGATGGCGAAGCCCCCGGCTGCGGTCCTGTGCACGCTCACGGTCGACGACCACGCTTCCCCGAGCACCGGCGAGCGGCGCTTCATGCTCGGTCGCCAGCCGATCGTCCAGGCGGACGGCACGCCGATCACGGATGCCAAGGGCCGCCGCTCCTACGCCACGTCCGCCGGCGCAAGCCCGTCGACCGGCAAGCACGTGCTGTTCGCGTACCTGCCGCCGGACCTGGCGGTCGAGGGCGGCAAGCTGTTCGTGCAGTACTTCATGGATCGCTACCCGGTCACGATCGCGGTCGTCGGCGCCCGCCCGCTGTTCGATCCGGACAACGCCCGGGTCCGGGCGTAACGCGGCCGGGGAGCAGGAGCAGTCGTGCGAGTTCTCGTCGCGATCAAGGGCGTTCCCGCCGTCGCGGGCCGGATCACGCTGACGCCGGACGAGCGGGCGATCGACGTCCGCTACCTCGGCCAGACGATCGGGCCGCACGAGGAGTGCGGCGTCGAAGAAGCCGTGCGCCTCATCGAGGCCAACGGCGGTGAGTCCGTGGTGCTCACGCTCGGCCCCGCCGAGGCGGTCGATCGCCTTCGCGAATCGATGGCACTCGGCATCGATCGAGCGATCCACCTCCGGACCGACGGGGCCGAGTGGGATCCCGAGTCGACCGCTGGCGCCATCGTGGACGCGATCCGCGCCGACGAAACCGCGAACGGCCCGTTCGACCTGCTCCTGTTCGGGAATGAGACCGGCGACACGGCCGACTTCCAGGTCGGCGTTCGTGTCGGCTACGCGCTTGATCGCCCGACCGTGACGCGCACGAAGCGCCTCGTCGTCGCGGACGGCCGGGCGCGCTGCGAGCAGGAGGTCGATGGCGGTCGGGACGTGTACGACATCCC
>DATAIB010000056.1:0-7548 GCA_036262855.1 Candidatus Limnocylindrales bacterium | reverse complement strand
CTGGCCAACCACCTCGGCGCTCGTGTAGCCGGAAAGGCGCTCGAAGGATCGGTTCACGTACAGGATCCGCGTGGACGGGTCCATGATGATCACCGACTCCGCTGCCTGCTCGATCGCGGCGGCCAGCCGGGCGTGCTCTGCCTCGATCTGGCGAGTGTCGGTGACATCGTGGGCGATGCCCGCCAGCCCGAGCACCCGGCCCTCGGCGTCCTGCTGGATCGCGCTCGTCCACAGCAGGCGCCGCGTCTCGCCATCGCGCGTCACGACGCCGTCCTCGCGCAGCCCACCGCCGGTGCATCCGGCGATCGCCGCCTCGAAGGCCCGCCGGAGAGAGGGGCGTTCAGCCTCCGGGACGGCGATCTCGATCCAGTCGCGGCCGAGCACCTCGCCGCCGGCCCACCCGAGCAGCCCGAGCAGGTAGTCGTTGATGAACTCGACCCGACCGGCCGTGTCGAGGATCAGGGCTCCGAGATCGATGTTCGCGAGGAGGTCCCGGATGCGAGCGTCCGCCATGCGCACGCGCTGCTCACCCACGACCCGGTCGGTGACGTCGCGCGCCACGCCTTCCAGCGCTACGAGGGCTCCTGCGCGATCGAAGATCGGCGAGCTGCGGTTCTCGGTCCATCGGACGGATCCGTCCCGGTGCATCCAGCGCACGACGACGGGTGCTTCGAGCTCATCGGCCGTCAGCCCGGCGAAGGTCACGCCGTCCGGGATCAGCTGCCGATCCTCAGGGTGGACGAGCTCGCGCCACAGGGTGGGGTCGGCGAGGAACTCCGCCGGGGTGTAGCCCGTGACGGCCATGGCCGCCGGGCTCACGTACTCGAGCACGGGCTCCGGGGCCAACCGAACTCGGTAGAAGACATCCGGGCTCCGCTCGACCAGGAGATGGAAGCGCAGGCCGCCGTCCATCGGATCACCATCGGGTGAACCGTGAGCTGCCGGGCGACGCTGATCGATGGGCAAGATTGCGCCGCTAGGTGCGCGCTCCCGTGCGGACCGGCCGGCCGAGCGTGCGGCGGACGACGTCCACCACCTCGTCGACGTAGCGGTCGGCTTCACCGTTCGCGGCGGCCGTTCGGACGCAGCCCTGGACGTGGTCCTCGAGCACGAGCACCGCGAGGGAGTCGACGGCGGCTCGCAGCGCGCTCGTCTGCTGGAGGATGTCGACGCAGTACTCCTCGCGCTCGATCATCCGGGTGATGCCCCGGACCTGGCCCTCGATCCGGGCAAGGCGGCGGATGAGCTGCGACTTGTCCTTCGTGTAGCTGTGGCGGAAGTGGTCCTCCTGGCTCTCAGTCATGCGGAAATGATACCCCCGGGGGGTATGCCGCGACAACCCGGGCCGACGGCGGCGACCGTTCGCCCGAACGGGTACACTCCGATCCGGATGGATCCGCAGGACCACCTCGGGACGCGCCTCGACGGGCATCGCTGCTCCGTCTGCGACGCAGCCGTCCCCGCCGATCGGGTGAAGCTCCTCGCCTGGCGCGAGGACCTCGGTTTCCTTGAGCTCGATTGCGCCGAGTGCATGAGCACCACCCTCGGATTCGTCATGGCCTCGCAAGCCGGGGACGACGGCCGTCCGGCGCCCGCGGCGCCGATCTCCAGCGACGATGTCCTCGACATGCACCAGCTGCTCGCGACCTGGCGCGGCGACCTCACCGGGCTCCTGTCCGGCGAGGAGCGCGGCCGGGTCGAGTCGAGCCGGTGACGGCGGGCATCGAAGAGGCGACAGGAACGCCTCGGCCGATCCCCGGGGAACCCGACGTCGCCGAGCGCGTCGAGCAACGCGATGAACGACGCAGCGACACCGTGGCCGGGACCCGCTTCGCCCACGCCAGCGAAGCCGAGATGGCCCGCATCCTCGACTTCTACGCCGTGCGCTGGGAGTACGAGCCGATGACGTTCCCGATCCTGTGGAACACGGACGGCGACGTGATCGAAAGCTTCTCGCCGGACTTCTACCTGCCGGACCTCGAGCTGTTCCTCGAGATGACGACGCTCAAGCAACGCCTCGTGCGCAAGAAGAACCGCAAGCTGCGCCGGCTGCGCGCCCTCTACCCGGACATCCGGATCAAGCTGTTCTACGCCCGCGATTTCCGGGCGATGATGCTCAAGTACGGGCGCTACGCACTGTTCGACTCGCTGGCCGGCACGTCCGGCCAGGTCGTTCCTGAGCGCTCCGCACGCGCGCAGTCGATCGCCGAGGTCATGCCCGACGCCGTTCCCGACGCCACGATGGCCCCGGCCTCCGCCGCGACGGTTGCCGCCGACATCGAACCCGCCATGCCCGGCGCGACGCCCCGGTCGCGTTCGGCCCGCCGCCGGCGTCGCCGGGCGGCCGCCATCGAAGTCGGGGCCGAGCAGGAGTCCGGTGCGTGAGGATGGTGGTTGACCAGCGGGCCGACATCGGCGAGGTGCTCGTCTCGGAGGAGCAGATCCAGGCGAAGGTGGCGGAGCTCGGGGCACAGATCTCGATCGATCTCGCGGGCCGCCAGCTGACGCTCGTGAGCGTGCTCAAGGGCTCGCTCCCGTTCATGGCCGACCTCATGCGCGCCATCGACCTGCCGCTGCGCATCGACCTGATGGAGGTCTCCTCGTACGGCGGCGCCACCACCGAGTCATCCGGCCTGGTGCGGATTCTGAAGGACCTCTCGTCGAGCATCGAGGGCGAGGACGTCCTGATCGTCGAGGACATCATCGATACGGGGCTCACCCTCAACTACCTCGTCCGCTACCTGCGCGGCAAGAACCCCAAGTCGCTCCGGATCTGCACCCTGCTCGACAAGCCCGCGCGGCGCCTCGTCGAGATCGAGGTCGACTACACCGGGTTCACCATCCCCGACCAGTTCGTGGTTGGCTACGGGCTGGACTACGGCGAGCTGTACCGCAACCTGAAGTTCGTCGGCGTCCTCAAGCCCGAGGTCTACAGCCAGGCGTAGCCGGGCGACCACCGATGACGATGCACCGCCGACCGGTCCGCCGGTCCCGACTCCTCGCCGCGATCGGCGCCCTCGTGGCGGTCGTCGGCTGCTTCCTGCCGTGGTGGACCCGCGTCGCGCCAGAGGGGCTCCCGGCCCTGAGCGGCACCGCGTTCGAGGGCATGGGCATCGTCGTGTTCGCCGTCGCGATCGCGACGCTGGCGCTCGTGACGCTGCCGTATGCGTCCGAGCGCCCGATCCGCGCGGACCGCTGGCCCTCCTACGCGCTCCTCGCTGCCGTGGGCTGGCTCGCCCTCGCGTACCGCATCGTCGATCTGGCATCGCTTCGAGCATTCAGCTTCAACCAGCCCGCGGACTTCCTGACGGCGATCCCGGGCCTGTGGCTCGTGGTCATCGGGCTCGCCATGCTGACGCGGGCCGCCTACGAGATGCTCCAGGAGCCGCAGCTCCGCTAG
Organism: Candidatus Limnocylindrales bacterium; assembly: GCA_036262855.1. GTDB lineage: Bacteria > Chloroflexota > Limnocylindria > Limnocylindrales > CSP1-4 > UBA5189. Next base: position 4,148 of record DATAIB010000056.1, on the reverse strand, counting down.
GAGCCGAGCAGCACGGTCAGGGCAACGCGCTCGGTGATGCCCCCGGCGACGCGAGCGCCGCGATCTGCAGGTCGGCGCCGAACCACTGGATCGCGCCGGTCCCCTCGTCGTCGTACTCGAACACGACGAGCCCCGATGTCCACGGCCCCGCGCTGGGGAGATAGAGCGCGGCGATCGGGGTGATGCCGTCGAGGGGTCGCACCTGCCGCAGCGTGATCGGCACGGCCACGCCGCGCACGACCTGCCACGCCCGCACCCGTGCCGGGCCGACCGGCTCGGCATCCCCGAACGCCGGCGCGCACCAGCCGAGGCCCGACAGCACGTCGGCCACGACCGGGACGGATGGCACCCGGGGGTCGAGCGGGCCTGTCGCGCTCTGGATCGGCTCGATCGCGCGCCACACCCGCACGTCGCGACTGCGCCACGTCTCGAGCGTCGCGACGCGCCACGCCCCGGTCCCGAGACAATCAGGGACGGCGAGGCCGGTGGCGGAACGATCCTCGGTCGGGACGGGCGTGACGTCCGGGAGCGCCACGGCATCGGGGCGCAGCGTCTCGGCGGCGGGACCCGCGCCTCCCCACGGCTTCAGGACGGCAACGATCACGAGCGCGGCGACCAGCCACATCGATGCGGCCAGGCGCGGCGCCGAGCGGCTGGGTTGGACGCGCTCGACCGGGAGGTCGACGCGGTCGGGTTCGGGATCCTGGGAGCCAGTGCGGCGCGGAGGTTGCGCGTGGGTCATGGCCGGTCGGCCGGGTCAGTCCTCGCCGAGGTACGCCTTGCGGACGGTCTCGTTCTGGCGGAGCTCGTCGCCGGTCCCCGACAGGACCACGTGGCCCGTCTGGAGGACATAGCCGCGATGCGCGATCGACAGCGCCTGGAGCGCGTTCTGCTCGACGAGGAGCACCGTGGTGCCCTGCGAGTTGATCTCCTTGATCGTCTCGAACACCTGGGCGATCAGGATCGGCGCGAGGCCGAGCGACGGTTCGTCGAGCAGCAGCATCCGCGGCTCGGACATCAGCGCCCGCCCGATCGCGAGCATCTGCTGCTCCCCGCCCGAGAGCGTGCCGCCGAGCTGGCCGGAGCGCTCCTTGAGCCGTGGGAAGAGCGTGTACACGCGCTCGATGTCCGGCTGGATGTTCGCGTTCTGGCGGCTGAAGGCGCCCATCTTCAGGTTGTCCAGCACGGTCAGCCTGCTGAAGATGCGCCGGCCCTCCGGCGCGTGGCCGATGCCCTTCTGGACGAGCTTGTGGGCCGCGACGTGGCTGATGTCCTCGCCCTCGAACCACACCTTGCCCTGGCGCGGATGCAACAGGCCGCTGATCGTCTTGAGCGTGGTCGTCTTGCCGGCGCCGTTGGCGCCGATGAGCGTGACGACCTCGCCCTTGTTGACCACGAGGTCGATGCCCTGGAGGGCGTGGATCTGGCCGTAGTAGGTATGCGCCCCCTCGACCTTGAGCATGGGCTCCGTGCCCGCCGCTGCCGGCATGGTGCTCATGCGGCCGGGGCTCCGAGATAGGCCTCGATGACCTTCGGGTCGCGACGGACCTCGTCCGGCGTGCCCTCGGCGATGCGCTCGCCGTGGTCGAGCACCGTCACGCGATCGCTGATCCCCATGACCACGCGCATGTCGTGCTCGATGAGGAGCACCGTGAGCCCGAGCTCGCTGCGCAGCCGGCCGATGAGCCGGGTCAGCTCCGCGGTCTCTCGCGGGTTCATGCCCGCGGTGGGCTCGTCGAGGAGCAGGAGGGTCGGGTCCGAGGCGAGGGCGCGGGCAATCTCCAGCCGGCGCTGGTCACCGTACGGCAGGTTCTTTGCGACCTCGCCGCTGCGGCCCTTCAGGCCGACCAGCGTCAGGAGGCCTTCGGCCTTGACCCGCGATTCGCGTTCCTCGCGGCGATCGCGCGGCGTCGACAGCAGTGCGTCGATCCAGGTGGTCTTCAGGCGCGAGTGCATGCCGACGAGCACGTTGTCCATGGCGGTCATGTTCTGGAAGAGGCGGATGTTCTGGAAGGTGCGGCCGAGGCCGGCGACCACCATGTCGTTCGGGCGAGCGCTTCGGAACACGCCGAAGTTCGCCATGAACCGCTGGTAGGCAGGCGGCCGCGCCACGCCCGTGACCATCGTGGTGAGCAGCGACAGGACCGTGATGAGCGCGCCCAGGCCGACCAGGCTCGTGGAGGCGCCGCTGTTGGACAGCAGCACCGTCAGCACGCCGAAGATCGCCGGCGGGGTGAGCCACACGAGCGGCTCGATCCAGGCCTTCCGGGCGTGGGCGATCATGTCCTTGCCCTTGAACTCGATGGCGCCGGCGCTCGGGTCGTAGATGCCCGCGATGATGTTGAAGAACGTCGTCTTTCCGGCGCCGTTCGGGCCGATGAGGCTGACGATCGACCCCTTCGGGATCGTGAACTCGATGTCGTGGACCGCCACGAGGCCTCCGAACCGCTTCGTGACGTTCTTCGCGTGCAGGACGAGATCGCTCATACCTGACCCTCGGGCTCGTCCATGACGGCGGCCTCGGCTTCGATGTCCGCCGCTGCCACCTCGGGTTCCAACACCTCGTGCAGCTCCGCGCGCCGGACCTGGCTCGGGAAGAGGCCCTCGGGCCGCTTGAGCATCATGACCACGAGCGCGATGCCGAACAGCAGGTACTGGTATTCAACGAAGTTGATGTGCGCGATCTCCTGCGGGATGAGGCCGGCACTGGCGAGCTGCTCGGCGATGGCGCTCAGCTGCTTCAGCACGACCGCCTGGATCATGAACACCACGAAGGCGCCGACCGCGACGCCCCAGATGTTGCCCATGCCGCCGACGATGATCATCGCGATGACGGTGAACGACACCGTGAACGAGAACTGGTCCGGCGAGACGATCGTCAGCTTCGAGGCGTTGAACACGCCGGCCAGGCCGGAGGTCGTCGCGCCGAGCGCGAAGGCAAGGAGCTTCGTGGCGACCGTGTTGATGCCGTTCGCGGCCGCCGCCAGCTCATCTTCGCGGATGGCCATCCATGCCCTGCCGATGCGCGAATCGTGCAGCCGGTACAGCAGCATCATCGCGAGCGTGACGATCACGATCATCACGATCATGTAGTTGAACGACGTGAGCGGGCTGAACTCACCGAGCACCGGCAGCGCCTCCGGCCGGTAGATGCCGCCGATGCCGTTCGTGCCGTTGGTGAACGGGTCGCTGTTCACGAACACGATCGGCACGATCTCGCCGAAGCCGAGGGTCATGATCGCGAGGTAGTCGCCGCGAAGGCGCAGCGTCGGCGCGCCGAGCGCGATGCCGAAGACCGCCGCGACCGCGGCACCGACGAACAGCATCGGGAAGAACGGCAGGTCCTGCTGCGCGTACGGCGAGTTCGAGTAGGCGTACGTATACGCGCCGATCGCGAAGAACGCGGCGTAGCCGAGGTCCAGCAGGCCGGCCAGACCGACCACCACGTTGAGACCCATCGCCAGCAGGACGTAGACGCCGGCGTTGGCGAACGCGTCGTACCACGGGTTTGCGGACTGGATGAAGTTCAGCGGCGGCAGGATCGGCAGGAAGCCGAGCAGGAGGCCCGCGATGGCCATCCCGATGAGAATGCTCGACGAGCGGTGGTGGTCCGCGAAGTTCGTCCAGCGCGAGCGCATGCCGCCCGACGAGGGTCGCGGTGCCGGCTTGGTGGTGGCCGTTGCGGCGGTCATGCGCGGTCACCCAGCTGCTGGCCGAGGATGCCCGTCGGCCGGAAGATGAGCACGAACGTCAGGATGAGGAAGACCAGGAACTCGGACCAGCGCGAGAACCCGAGCGACGACGCGAGGTTCTCCGTGAAGCCGATGAAGAAGCCACCGAGCGCTGCACCGTTGATGTTGCCGATGCCGCCGAGCACGGCGGAGGTGAAGGCCTTGAGGCCGGCGTTGAAGCCCAGGTCCTGGCGCACGAACCCGAATCGCAGGCCCCACACCACCCCTGCCGCGCCCGCGAGCGCGCCGCCCAGGAGGAAGGTGAGGGCGATCGTCTGATTCAGGTCCACGCCCATCAGGGAGGCGGCCTGCTGGTCCTGCGCCGTCGCGCGCATCGCGCGGCCGAGGCGCGTCTTCGTGACGAAGAGGTTGAGCGCGAACATCAGGCTGACCGCGAGCACGAAGATGAAGATCGAG
>DATAIB010000055.1:0-3099 GCA_036262855.1 Candidatus Limnocylindrales bacterium | reverse complement strand
TCGATCGCGAGGGTGCCCGAGCGCTGGGGCAAGGGCGGTGGCGTCGCGAACGTCGTGCCCTCGATTGCCGACGACGCCTCGCTGCCCGCCGTGGCGGCCTGGTGGGGCAAGGTCCAGCGGAATGCCGCGACCCCGGGCTCGTGGCAGGCCTTCGCACGCATGGCGTTCGACATCGACGTTCGCCGGATCGTCCCGACGATCCGCGTCCCCACGCTGATCGTCCACGAGACCGGCGACCGCATCTGCAACGTGGAGAACGCGCGCTGGCTCGCGGCCAACCTGCCGGGCGCGAAGTACGTCGAGCTGCCCGGCGCCGATCACGTCCCGTGGTTTCAGCCGGACGTCACGATCGCCGAGATCCGCGAGTTCCTCACCGGCGCGCGGGAGCCGGAGGAGCCCGATCGCGTGCTGGCGACCGTGCTGTTCACGGACGTCGTGGGCTCCACCGACCTCGCGACGAAGCTTGGCGATTCGCGATGGCGGGATCTGCTCGAAGCCCACCACGACGTCGTCCGCAGGGAGCTGGCGCGGTACCGAGGACGCGAGGTCGACACGGCCGGCGACGGCTTCCTCGCGACGTTCGATGGCCCGGCTCGGGCCATTCGCGCGGGCGTGGCGATCGCGCGCGCAGTGCAGCCACTCGGGATCCACGTGCGCGTCGGCATCCACACCGGCGAGATCGAGCAGCTGCCCGGGGGTGACATCCGGGGCATCTCGGTGCACGTTGCGGCGCGGGTCATGGCGGCGGCCGGGCCCGGCGAGGTGTTCGTGTCCTCCTCCGTGCGCGATCTGGTCGCCGGCTCCGGCTTCACGTTCGAGGACCGGGGACTCCATGCCCTGAAGGGCGTCGACGAGGATCGCCGCCTCTACGCGGTGGTGTCGGGGTGAGCGGGATGCGCGAGCAGCACGACGCCCTCCGCCAGCTTGCCGTTCGGGTCCTGACGCAGCCGACTGCGGCAGACCTGTGGGACCTGCAGAAGGGCCTTCTGGCTCATGGCGGCGAGGACGCGGTGCAGGCCCGTCGCGTCGTGCGCGCGTTCCACGCCTGCCTGCGGACGATGGAGAGCAAGGCTGCGTCGCGCACCGCGAGCCGATGGGGCGCGATCCTGGGCACCGCAGCCGTCGGGACGACGAGCCTGCCGGAGCTGAGCGACCGGCAGGGCCGCGAGCTGCGCGAGCTCGTGGAGGGGGCGCTGCCCGCGTTCCTCGAGGTCGGCGCCTCGATCCAGACCGCCCGCGCCTGGGAGATCGACGCGCAGCTCATCTACGACGAGTTCGCGTGGTTCCTGTACGAGGAGCTGTGGGACGTCTCGATGACGGCGCACCCCGAGCTCACGGATGACGATCGGCGCGAACGCATCGACGCGGTGCTGGATCCAATCCTGAGCTCAGACCTGCCCGACGACGATCGAGCCGCACTGGTCGTGGATATGTTCCGATCCGTGCTGGCGGCGCGGCTCGTGCCGCTCCTCGACCGAGGTGCCTGATGCGCTAGGAGGCGGCGCGCTTCCTCGGCTTCTTGCCACCGTTGGCGGCGAAGGCGGCCTTCTCGGCGGCGGGCGCCTGGCACTCGACGCTCGGGCACCAGTACGTGACGCGCGGCAGCTCCGTGCCCTGCGAGTCCGACGAGATCAGCGTTCCGCAGCGGTGGCACGGCCGGCCGGCGCGGTCGTAGACCCAGAGACGGGACGGCGCGAGCTTGGCGCCGGTCTTGATGTCGACCGTGGTCGATCGCCCGGCAGGTGAATCGGACTTCGCGTTGGCCTGCAGCTGCTCGCGTGCCGTGGTCAGGATGCGGTCGAGCGTCTCGTCATCGAGCGAGCCGACGGGCGCGAAGGGATCGACCTTCTCCATGAACAGGACTTCGCTCTTGTAGACGTTGCCGACGCCGGCGACAGCGCGCTGGTCCAGCATGGCCTCGCCGATCGCGGTGTCCTTGCGGGCGTCGTCGCGGAGGCGGCGGATCGCCTCGGCCTGGTCGTACGTATCGGAGAGCAGGTCCGGCCCGAGCATCGAGATCGTCGGATGAACGACCTCCGCGCGGCGCTCGAAGAGCTCGACGACCGGAGCATCGAAGCAGACCGCCACGGCACCCGGGACCTCGATCACGAGGGCGGCGCGTGATGGCGGGCGGCGCCACGTCTCGCCGGGGCGGTAGCGGTGCCAGCTGCCATGGAGGCCGAGGTGCGTTCGCAGCTCCAGGCCGCCATCGAACTTGATGAGCAGGTTCTTGCCCGCGGCGTCGACGGCATCGATCTTCTGGCCGACGATCCGCGAGACCTGCGGTCCCGGCAGCCGCGCCCGAGCGCCAGTGACCACGCGCCCGGCCAGGTACGGCCTGAGCGCCACAGCAATTCGAGCGAGCGTATCCCCTTCCGGCATCAGGCGATCATCGCCGACGCGCGGGATTTCCGCAGGACAAGCCCGCGATATCCCTGGATGAAGCCCGCCTTGAGCATGGTTTCGTACTGCGGGGAGCGTCCCACGGGCTCGCCATCGATGCGGGCGATGACCAGCTCGCGGCGATTGCCGTCGGTCAGGAGCGTCCCCAGCGCTTCCACCGAGGCCTGCCGCACCGCTGGCTCGTCGAACGCCGGGAGCGTCTGGAGCGACGTCCCGCCGCGGTCCAGGTACAGCGCCGCCACGCCGTCGACGAGCACGACGTACGCGCCGGCGGCGCGCTGGAAGGGTCGCTTGTCGGTCTCGCCTCGCCTGGGCCAGGCGAGGGCGGCGCCGTAGGGGTTCGCCGGATCGGCCGCCGCGAGGACGTGCACCTCGGGCGCATCGCCCCGGGCCGAGTTGGGCTCGCGGGCGGCGCGCAACCGGTCAAGCGCACCGGCGAGCGCGAACTGTGCCGCGCCGAGGCCGGCGACGAAGTAGCCGCGCCGGATCCGACCCGCCTCCTCCAGCGCACGGAGCATCGGGTAGATCGCGGAGAAGCCGCCTTCGAGGCCTTCGGCCATCACGGCTTCGCGCACGAGGACGCCGTGGCGATCGAGCAGCGCCAGCGCGAGCTGATGCGCTCGTTCCGTGGGGCTCGCGGGCGTGCCGGCGGGGTCCCAGGCGCCGCTCCCGACGAGGGACCAGCGGCCGGCGGCT
>DATAIB010000054.1:0-6842 GCA_036262855.1 Candidatus Limnocylindrales bacterium | reverse complement strand
GACTCGAGGAGGTAGGCCGGGGTCGTGCCGTCGTCGAGGCGAAGGAAGGCGCCGATCGGGGTCTCGAGGTCGGCCGCCCGCGTGGCGCGCAGCAACAGCGTGTCCGCGTTGCTCGCGAGCCGCTTCGCCTGGGTCAGGCTGAGCGGGTCCGTGGTGGTCACGTGCGGCGCCTCCGGTTCATCTGTGCGGCCCAGAAAACAAATACGACCTCTCGTCCCCTGGGACGAAAGGTCGAACCTTCCGCGGTACCACCCGCATTCGGCATGTCTGCCGCACTTCCTGACCGGCGGACCGTCCTTCGACGATCGATCGGCGCTGCCCGCTATCGCTGGCGCTCTGCGCCGGAGCCTACTGGGCGGTTCGGCTCTCGCCGCGCTCGCCGTTCGGTCCGGAGGCTCCCGGGTCCATTCCCTGTCGCCGCCGCTCCGGTTTCCACCAGCCACCGGATCTCTCTGCCGACGCTCGACCGGTACTCGTCCCGTTCGCTGCCCGTATTCGATTAGGCCGGGAGTCTAGGCACGCGCCTCGAAACGCGTCAACTGCCCGCGCTCAGACGTACCCTCGTGTGATGCAGGATCCAACCGCGCTCCAGGCACTGTCGGCGCTCATTCGAGGACACCGCCTGACCGACATCGTGACGACGGCCGCGCGACTCCGCATCCCGGAGGCGATCGCCGCCGGAAGCACCGACGTCGATGGGCTGGCGACCGCGATCGGCGCGCACGCACCCACCTTGCGACGCCTGCTGGAGGCACTTGCCGCCACCGGCGTGCTGCACGAGCAGGAGGACGGCACCTTCGAGCTGACCGCCGTCGGGCAGGCCATGCGCTCGGACGTTCCGGGGTCCCTCGCACCGTGGATCGCGGTCATGGATCGGGACTACCTGCGCGACGCCTGGCGCCACCTGGAGCACTCCGTTCGGACCGGGGAGAACGCCTTCACCGCGCTGCACGGCGAGAGCGTGTGGTCCTGGCGCTCGACGCGGCCCGACGAAGAGCTGATCTTCGATCGCGCGATGACCGCGCTCAGCGAGGGCGTCGGGCAGGCTGTCGGGCAGGCGTTCGACTTCAGCGGTTCGAACGTCGTCGCCGACATCGCCGGCGGCGCTGGATCCCTCCTTGCCGGTGTCCTTCGCGCTCACGCGCATCTGCGCGGCATCCTGTTCGACCAGCCATCGGTCGTCGAGCACGCCCTGGAGGTGCGTGCGCCGGATCTCGCCGGGCGATGTGAGGTCGTCGGAGGGAGCTTCTTCGATGGCGTGCCGGCCGGCGCCGATGTCTACATGCTGAAGGCGATCCTCCACGACTGGGAGGACGCGGAATCGATCGCGATCCTTCGCAACATAAGATCGGTGATCCCCGAGGACGGGAGTCTGCTCGTCATCGAGCGCGTGGTCGGGCCCCCGAACGAGGATCTCGAGGGCCACCTCTCGGACCTGCACATGCTGGTGATGCCCGGCGGGCGGGAGCGAACGCGCGACGAGTGGACGCGGTTGCTCGCCGAGGGCGGCTTCCGGCTCGACGACGTCAGGCCGCTCCGAGCGACGTGGCAGCTCATCGTTGCGAGCCCGTCGGCGTCGAACGGTGCGGCGTGACGGCAGACCGCATGCCTGAGCGCGCAGCGCCATCGATCGCCGTCGTCGGCAGCCTCAACATCGATCTCATCGCCTACGCCCAGCGTGCCCCCGGGCCCGGCGAGACGGTGATGGGCGACCGGTTCCAGATGGGCTTCGGCGGCAAGGGCGCGAACCAGGCGGTGATGGCGGCGCGACTCGGCGCCCGCGTGTCGATGGTCGGCGCGCTCGGGGACGACGTGTACGCCGACATGACGTTCGACAACCTGGCGCGCCAGGGCATCGATGCGGCGCACGTCGCCCGCGTGACCGGCTCCAGCGGCGTCGCCCCGATCTGGGTCGAGCCCGACGGGACGAATCGGATCATCGTCGTCGGCGGCGCGAACGACGCGGTGGATCCCGCGGTCGCCGCCGAGGCGGTGCGCGGGATGCGGCGACTCGACGCCGTCATCGGCCAGCTCGAGATCCCGCAGGCGGTCACGACGGCCGCGTTCCAGGCAGCGCGTGCGCGCGGCGTCGTGACGATCCTCAATCCGGCGCCGGCCGCCCCGCTCGGCGGCGACCTGCGTGCCGCGTCCGACTGGATCATCCCGAACGAGCACGAGCTCGCGCTGATCGTGGGCGGCACGGTGGATCTCGAGGACGATGCCGCGCTGGTCGAGTGCGCACGTCGCCTCGGGCCCCGGCTCGTGGTCACGCTCGGATCACGCGGCGCTGCGCTCGTCCGCGCGGATGGCTCGGTCACCCGCGTGCCCGCGGTGCCGGTCCGGGCGATCGACACAACGGGCGCGGGCGATGCCTTCGTGGGTGCCTTCGGCTACGGGCTCGCAGCCGGCTTCGATGAGGCGACCGCCGTACGGCTCGGGATCGCCTGCGCATCGGACAGCGTCACGCGGCCGGGCACGCAGAGCTCGTTCGCAGCCCGGGACGGCGCGGCGGCGTTGGCGTCGAAGGTGCTCGCCGCCGGCTGAGGTCGTGCACGACCGACGAACCGGGCGCGTCGTCCGTGCGACGCCTACTCCTCGAAGAGCTCCCAGCCGCCGCTGTCCGACGGGATGAAGAAGGCGTTGTCCGGGTAGCACCAGGCCCACGCCTCGCCCGGCTGCGCGGACTGGATCAGCGCGTGGCCGGTTTCGTTGGAGTGGGCGGTCGCGTGGCGGTTCGGGCTGTTGTCGCAGCAGCCGGTCCTGCCGCACACGAGGCACTGGCGAAGGTGGACCCACTGCGCGCCGATCTCGACGCAGCTCGGGCACACGGTCTCGGCCGGCGGCAGGTTCTCCATCGCCGTCGCAAAGTGGGGACAGGGCAGGTTCGGAGCGCTCACGGCCCGAAGCGTAGCGGAGTCGCCGGGCGAATGGCGGCGAGCTCCGAGGTGCGTTACGAGGCGGCGGCCTGCTCGTCCCGCTCGGCCGCACCCGAGGCTCCCGGCTCGGCGCTGCGTGGGGCGTGCGACGCACGCGTCGCCCGGGCCGGACGCGCTCGGGGCGAACCCGGCTCCAGGACCTCCTGTCGCGAGACGACCCGGTTGCGGCCCGCCAGCTTGGCGCGGTACAGGGCGGCATCGGCCGCCTTGAGGATCATCGAGCGCTCGTCGCCATCGTCGGGCGCGACCGCGATGCCGATCGACACCGTGAGCCGGCCGGTCTTGCCGGGGCCGATCGGGATGATCGTCGACTCGGTCCGCTCGCGGATCCGCTCCGCGACCTCCTGCGCCGCCGATTCATCGAGCCCGGACAGGTACACCGCGAACTCCTCGCCGCCGTAGCGGGCGGCGACGTCGTGCTCGCGGATGCTCGAGCCGAGGATGTGCGCGAAGACGCGCAGCGCCTCGTCGCCGGCAGGGTGGCCATACCGGTCGTTGAAGTCCTTGAAGTGGTCCAGGTCCAGCATGAGCACCGCAGCCTTGCCGCTTTCCGATTGCTGGAGCCGGCGCTGGACGAGCTCGTCGAACGCGCGGCTGTTGGTGAGCCCGGTCCGGCCGTCCGTGTTCGCCTGGCCGCGCAGCGCCTGGAGGAGGCGGCGGTTCGCAAGCGAGAGTGCGGCGTGCTCGCTGACGCGCGTGAGCGCGAGGCGCATCTCCAGCGACAGCTCGCGCCGCTCCGCCCAGTGGAGGTGCACCGAACCCACCGTCTCGCCCAACGCGACCAGCGGCACGCACGCGAGCGTGCCGGCGTCCACGCGGTACACGGGACAGCGATAGGCGAGCCGCGCGGCCACGTCGTCGGTCACGTACAGCGAGCTGCGCCGGACCGCGGGGCAGCGTCCCAGCTCGTGCAAGGAGAGGACATCGGGCTTGCGGCCGCCGAGGGCGGCCTGCGTCACGGCGCGGTCCTGCGACTGGTTGGACACATGCAGCAGGGCATCGCTCGGGTGGACGAGCTCGTCCAGCGTCGCCAGCGTCGCTGCGGAGAGCGCGACATCGTCCTCGGTCAGCGCGGTCAGCTCGGTGAACTGGTTGACGATCGCCGATTCGCGGGCGACCTCGGTCGATGCGCGGCTCGTCTCCTCGAGCGCCTGGTTCGTCAGCTCGAGTCGATCGTTCAAGCCGGACAGGCCGCTGTACGCGGTCGCCATGCGCCGCGCGAACCATGCGGACACGAGGATCATGAGCAGGACGAGCGGTCCTGCCGTGAGCCCGAGGTTCATGATCATCCGGTCCGCGTCGGCGTAGAGCTGGGTGGTCGGAACGACCGCGGCGACGATCCGATCAGCGCCGGGGATCGACTGCCAGCTGACGCGGAGCGTTCGACCGCCGTCGGTGAACTCGGCGGCACCGCTGGGCTCGGCGACCATGCGCCCGACTGCGTCGCGCCACGACGGCGAGCCGCCCGCGGTTGCCATGGGGAACGGCGCCGTGTCCGGGTCCGTGCCCGCGTTCGCGGCGGCGCGGAACGCGGCGAGCTCCGGATGGACGAGCAGATGTCCGTCGCTGTCGAGCAGGACGTTGTACGAGTCGCCGCCGTAGCCCAGCGCTGCCATCACGCTCGCGAACTTCGCGATCGGGATCTCCATGTGGAGCACCCCGAGATGGGCCCCCGAGGCGCTGATGATCGGCGTGGCGACCCCGATCACCCACCGGCCGGAATCGGCGGAGACGTACGGCTTGGTCTGGTAGAAGGCGTCGTCGGCGAGCTCGAGCGTCGGCACGACGGCCGGATTGTTGGTTCGCTCGTCTGGCGAGAGATCCTCCAGCGGCGCCACGCCCTTGCCGTTCACCCAGCGGGCAGCCTCGAGACCGGTGTCGCGGATCACGCAGATCTCATCGACCTGGTAGCGATCCCCGAGATAGGTGATCGCCTTCTCGACCGCGAGGCGGTCCAGCAACGGCAGCGGTCCGTCGGAGCGCAGAAGGGCGAGCTCGAAGGTCTCGTCACGGCGAGCGAGCCGGATGTCGCTCGATGCGCGATCCATCGTGTCCTGCACGGCCGCGGCGACCGATGCGGCGTGGGCATCGAACCGGTCATCGGCCTCGTGCCGCATCTGGCCCGCGATCTGCCAGGCGACGGTGGCGCCCGCGACGAGGGCGAGCACGGCGACGATGGTGATGACCATCGACGACCGCGTGCCGAAGGACGATCGAATCCACCGGAACACGCTGATTCGTGCTGTGTCGCGGGATCCGCGCTCGGTGGGCAAGTCGCTCGCTCTACGGTGGCCCCGGCGACGTCTCCGGAGTGCGCGAAGCGTCAGGCCTCGCGTACGTACGCGACAGTTGGCCGTGGTCCTGTCTGGACCCGGACTTTCGGCGGTCGATGGCGGAGAGGGTGGGATTCGAACCCACGGAGACTTGCGCCTCGCCTGTTTTCAAGACAGGACCGTTCAACCGCTCCGGCACCTCTCCGAGCGCGGAGGATACCAACCGGCGTCGCGCGGGCCGCCGCCCCGCGGGCCGGCGCGGCTCGGGCGGGCGACGCGAGCCCAGGGCCGCACCTCAGCGCGCGGCGGTGATCCGATCGGTGTGCATGTACGGCTGGAGCACCTCGGGCACGAGGATCGAGCCGTCCGGCTGCTGGTACGCCTCGAGGATGGCCGCGTATGTGCGCGCCATCCCGAGCGCGGAGCCGTTGAGCGTGTGGACGAGCTCCGGCTTGGCGCCGGGCTCGGGTCGGTGGCGGATGGCCATGCGGCGCGCCTGGTAGTCGCGGAAGTTCGAGCACGAGCTCACCTCGAGCCAGCGCTCGACGCCCGGGGCCCAGACCTCGATGTCGAACTTCTTCGCCTGCACGAAGCCCATCTCGCGGGTCGACATCAGCAGGACGCGATACGCGAGCCCGAGCTTCTGGAGGATTTGCTCGGCCGTGTTCGTCATCCATTCGAGGGCCTCGGCCGATGCCTCGGGCTTCTCGAACAGCACCATCTCGACCTTGTCGAACTCGTGGACGCGCAGGATGCCGCGCGTGTCCTTGCCCGCAGCACCGGCTTCGCGGCGGAAGCACGGCGTGTACGCGCAGTAGCGGATCGGCAGCTGGCTCGCTTCAAGGATCTCGTCACGGTGCAGGTTCGTCACCGGAACCTCGGCCGTCGGCACGAGGTACAGGTTGTCCCGGGTGACCACGTACATCTGGTCTTCCTTGTCCGGGATCTGGCCGGTGCCGCGCGCGCTGTCCTCGTTCACGACGACCGGCGGCCACACCTCGGTGAAGCCGAACTCGTTCGAGAGGGTGTCCATGAACCACGCGATCAGGCTGCGTTCGAGGCGCGCGCCGAGGCGCTTGTAGACCGGGAAGCCCGAGCCGGCGACCTTCGCGCCGCGGGGCAGGTCGATGATGTCGAGGGCTTCCGCGAGCTCCCAGTGGGGCTTCCGGCGCCAGGTGGCCCCACCGGCGGGCGCATCCGCCCCGACTTCGCCCTTGAGCGGCATCTCCGCGGGCAGCAGCTCGCCCCACGTTCGAACCGTGACGTTGGCGTCCTCGCCGCCGACCGGCACCTCGGGGTCGGCCGGATTCGGGATCCGGAGCAGAAGGTCGTCGACCTCGGCCGCGGACGCCGCCTCGTCGGCTTCGATCGTCGCCAGCCGGGCGCCGATCTCGGTCGACCGGGCTCGCAGCGCGGCCACCTCCGGGCCGTCCGGCTTCGCGCCGCCCTTGATCGCTTCGCCGATCGACTTCGACGCCGCGTTTCGCTCGCCGCGGAGCCCGTCTGCCTCGCCCTGGAGCCGGCGACGCCGCGTATCGGCGGCCAGCGCCGCGTCGACGATCGCGGGGTCTTCGCCTTTGTCGATCGCCCCCTTGCGGATCGCGTCCGCATCGTCGCGGAGTCGCTGGAGCCC
>DATAIB010000053.1:0-2195 GCA_036262855.1 Candidatus Limnocylindrales bacterium | reverse complement strand
CGAGGCGCGCCTCCGCGGGGCGTCCGTCGCGATCGTCGACCGCCGCTGGTTCGGTGGCTCGTGCCCGCACATCGGGTGCGTCCCGTCGAAGTCGCTGCTCGATTCCGCCGCCCGCCACCACGCCAACCCGGATGCGTGGTCGTGGCCGCAAAGCTCCGAGCGTCGCGACTGGATGATCAACCGCCCGACGGATGCCGCCGAGCCGGACGACGCCTCGCACGTGAAGGCGCTCGAAGACGCGGGTGCGGTCGTCTACCGCGGCGACGCGCACGTGCCGCGCCGCGGCGTCGTCACGGTTCGACACGACAGTCAGACCCATGACATCGAGGCGCGCAACATCGTCATCGCCGTCGGCTCGTTCTCGCGGCGGCCGCCGATCCCGGGTCTCGACGGCATCGACATCTGGACGAACCGCGAGGCCACGCTGGCCCGCGAACTGCCGAAGAGCCTCGTCGTGCTCGGCGGCGGCCCGACAGGCTGCGAGCTGGCGCAGGCGTACGCGCGGTTCGGGGTGCCGGTCACGATCGTGCAGTCGGGCGACCGGCTGACGCCCACCGACCACCCGCGCAACTCCGCGGTGATCGCGGGCGCGCTCCGCGACGACGGCGTGGATGTGCGACTCGGCGTCCGCGCGCTCGCTGCGCGCGGCGGTGCGGGACGTGACGGTGCGCACGTGATCGACCTGTCCGACGGCTCCACCGCCGAAGGCCACGCTGTCCTGCTCGCCGTTGGCCGCGAGTTCCCGCTGGAGGACCTCGGGCTGGAGTGCTACGGCGTCGATGCGACCGGCCGCGTTGCGCTGCCCCGAGACGGCCGTCTCCGCGTCGCGGACGGGCTGTGGCTCATCGGGGATCCCGCGGGCCCGGAGCTGCACACGCACCAGGCCCACTACCAGGGCGAGATGGCCGTGCGGATGGCCCTCGGCGAGGATGTCCAGCCGGACTACCGCGCCCTGCCGCGTGCCTCGTACACGGATCCGGAGGCCGCCTTCGTCGGCCTGAGCCTGGAGCAGGCGCAGGCGGGCAGCATCGACGCGGTGGAGTTCGTGGCGGACTTCGCGACATCCACCCGTGGCTACGCCGTGCAGGCGAAGCGGGGCCACGTGACGATCGTGGTCGACCGTACGACGCGGACGCTGGTCGGCGCCGCGATGGCCTGCCCGGACGCCTCCGCGGCGATCCACGAGTGCGTCCTTGCGATCCGTGCCCAGGTGCCGATCGAGGTGCTCGCGGACACGATCCACGCCTTTCCGTCAACGTCGCGGATCCTCAACGGCCTGTTCGCGGAGGCCCGCCGGGCGCTCGAGTAGCCGCCGGCTGGGTGGTGGCGCGGGCCGGTTGCGGCGCGGGCTTGTCTCCCTGGCCGGCCGGGTTACGGCGCCGCGAGGTTGTCGTACGTGGCGCCGTTGATGAGGCCGAACCGATCGAACGGCCAGTACCGCACGAACCCGCGTCCGATCACCGAGGAGACGTCGATCGGGCCGAAGACCCGGCTGTCGGTCGAGAACTCGCGATGGTCGCCCATCACGAAGACCTGGCCGGTCGGGACGAGCCAGTTGGTCGTGCCGGTGAGCGTGGTGGTCTGGTCCTGGTTGCCGGCCTGGTCGCGATGCACATACGGCTCGACGAGCTTCGTGCCGTTGACGTAGACGGCACCGTCGCGCAGCTCGATCGTGTCGCCCGCCACGCCGATGATCCGCTTGATGAGCGGCTTGCCGCTGTCCGGGAACGACGCAGGCGGCTGGAAGACGATCACCTGGCCGCGCGTGTACGGTGCCCACAGGTGGGAGAGCCGGTCGACGATCAGGTAGTCGCCTTCATGGAACGTCGTCTCCATCGACGTCTGCTGGACCTGGAACGGCTGGGCGACGAAGGTCTGGATCAGGAAGAACAGGACGACCGTCGCGATGATCGTCTCGACGATCTCGAGGAGGCAGCCGCCGGCGCGGCGAGCCGGCGTTTGGGGCGGCGCGGCGGTTCCCGATGACGCGTCGGGGTCCGTGGGCGCGCCGGCGTCGGACTGCACGTTCAGGTCGGGCGATGCTTCCGTTGTCATCGCTCGGCGACGATCTCGCCGTCGAGCAGCACAATGCGCGGCCGGACCTCGGCGAACGCGGCGGCACGCTCAGCGGCATCCAGGCTCTCTCGCGGGGCCGCCGGCAGCACGATGAGATCGGCGCGCGAGCCGGGAACGAG
>DATAIB010000052.1:0-2862 GCA_036262855.1 Candidatus Limnocylindrales bacterium | reverse complement strand
GCCCTTCCCGACGCGGCGACGCGTGTAGCCCGGCTCGTCGGGCGAGGAGAACCGGAGGGCGCCGCCCTCAGGCCGAGGTTGCGCTTTCAATCCTGCCGCCACGGGCGCGAGCGTCGGCTCGCGCTTCTGCTCGGGTCTCGGAACGCGCGCCGCTCATGCCGCCGCGCTGCTCGCGCGAGGCCACCCCGGCGCGCGAGGCCGTCGCTGCGCGCGACGCGGCGATCGCGTGCTGGTCGACCATGCGCGTGTAGAGCTCCTGGTATCGATCGGCCATGCGCCGCGCCGAGAAGCGATCGATGACCCGGCTCCGGATCGCGGCGCGATCCAGCGTCGGCACGCGATCGAGGAAGAAGGCGAACGCGGTGACGTCGTCGCAGAAGTAGCCGTCGACGCCCTCCCGGATGATCTCGGGCAGGCCCCCCACGCGACGCGCCAGGACCGGCGTTCCGCACGCGAGCGATTCGATGCACACCAGCCCGAAGGGCTCCGGCCAGGTGTGGGGCATCAGCGTCGCGGCGCTGTCGGCGAACAGCTGGTCCCGGTCGTGCGGCTCGAGCTCGCCGAGGTACTCGATCGAGGGGCCGGCCTTCTTCAGCGCCGGCTTGAAGACCTGCTCGTAATAGTCGACCTGGTGGCGCAACGTGCCCACCTTCGCCGCGATCCGGAGCCGACGGCCCGTGCGCCGGGCGATGTCCATCGCCTCGACGATCCCCTTCTCGGGATCCACGCGCCCGACGAAGCACAGGGCATCGCTCGGATCCTGGCGGTACGGCGCGCGATCGAGCGTCAGGCCGTTGTGGATGATCGTCCACGGCAGGCTCGGATGGGCGCTCGCCTGGCTGCGGCTGATCGCGACGATGCCGTCCGGCGGGCTGTCGAACGCGTGGGCCGTCCAGGGCAGGTCGAGGCGCCCATGGAAGGTCGAGACCACAGGCACCGAAGCGGACTTCGCGAGCGGGATCGACCACGATTCGAGGTGCGAATGGATGACGTCGAAGTCGCCCATGCGCGCGCGGACCATCTCGATCGTCGTCTCGTACGAGGATCGGAAGTCGCTCACGCCGATCGGGCGCAGCGCGCGCTCGACCGTCGGAATCAGCCGGCCCGGGACGTTCGAGTCGCCGCTGGCGAACACGGTGACGTCATGGCCCGCCTCGACGAGCTTGGTCGTCAGCTCGTGCACGATGCGCTCGGTCCCCCCGTATGCGGCGGGCGGCACCTGCTCGATCGCGGGCGCGACCTGCGCGATCCGCAGGGGACGCTGCGCGCGCGAGCTGCGCGTGGCGATGTCGGCGCCCGGTCGCGGGCGCATGGGAAACGTCATGAGGTCGATGTCGGCTGCCCTCCTCGAAAGCGAGTCTGAGGCTACGTGCCGGAACGTGAAGCGGCGCTGTCCCCGATGCGGTCCCACGGTCACAGGCGCATAACGGCCGATAGGCTGTAATGCGCACGTAACGGTTCTGCAATGTCGGGCGGTGATGCCCGGCACGACGGGGCTCCAACAATGCGGACGAAACGCAGACATGCCAGCTCGCCTGGCACGCATACCAGGGAGGGTCATCTTGTCGACCCAGCCTCTCGTGCTCGTCGCAGATGACGAGCCTCGAATTACCAAGCTCGTGGCCATCGCCCTCTCGGAGGAGGGGTTCCGCGTCGTGACCGCCAATGGCGGCGAGGCGGCACTCCAGAAGGCCGAGGAAGTCCGTCCGGACATCGTCCTGCTGGACATCGTCATGCCGGATCTCGACGGCATCGAGGTCATGCGCCAGCTTCGCGAGCGCCGCCCGGTGCCCGTGATCCTGCTGACCGCGAAGGGCTCGACGGCCGACAAGGCCAAGGGCCTCGACCTCGGCGCCGATGACTACATCGCCAAGCCGTTCCATCCGGACGAGCTGGCGGCGCGCGTGCGTGCCGTCATCCGCCGGAGTGGCGGCGCCGAGCCGGGCGCCGGCGTGATCAAGTTCGACGACATCGAGATCGATCTCGAGCGACGCATGGTCACCCGCAACGGGGAGCTCGTGCAGCTGTCGCGCACCGAGTGGCTGCTCCTGCAGCACCTCGCCGCGAACGCCGGCAAGGTCGTGCTCCACACGGAGCTCCTGACGAAGGTCTGGGGCCCCGAGTACCGCGACGACCTCCAGTACCTGCGCGTCTGGGTCTCGCGGGTCCGCCGCAAGCTCGGCGCCGCGCCGGGCGAGCCGGGCCGGATCCGGACCTTCCAGGGCATCGGCTACCTCCTCGACGTGGACGGTCCGACACCGCGCAAGGAGCCGGCTGCGGACGTGCCGGATCGATCCGAGCCGGCCCTCATCGGCTAGCCACACCGCCAGATCACCCGCCGGGCTGCACCCGGCGCCAATGCCGGGCTGCACCCGGCGCCAATGCCGGGCTGCACCCGGCGCACCTGCCCGGGCACTGCACCGACCCCGGGCCCCCTGCGGATCCCCACCGCCAACTCCACCGGGGAATTCGCAGGGGCGAGACGGCCGTCGCGGCAACGCGGCGGCCGTTCCGATTCCCGACGGGGCGCGGTGGCGCCAGATTTCGCCCATCCGGCGGGTGAGCCCTCGACGCCCGGTCCTGAATGCCAACGGTGGCCCGTTCGTCCGTCAATTCGTTCGAGACGTGGCCCCGTTTGGCGGGCGAGGCCACTCGCTCGACGGATCGGGCCCCCACGCGTTCCAATTCGCCCGCTGGATGGGCGATTGCGGGGGCAGATGGTGCCCGGCTGGAGCCGCTCAGTGCTCCGGGCCGCTCCGTGCCGGTTCACCGATCCAGACCTTGCCGTCGCTGAAGCGCTCGGCCTTCCAGATCGGGGCGCGACCCTTCGTCTCATCGATCGCGTAGCGAGCCGCCTCGAAG
>DATAIB010000051.1:0-2103 GCA_036262855.1 Candidatus Limnocylindrales bacterium | reverse complement strand
AGTCGGTGCCCAGCGTCGACGGCCCGTTATTCACGGCCGGCGGCCGCGATTTGCTAAAGCGAGTTACCGACGGTGCTGAGGATCTTGCTGACCTGGCCGCCCAGGAAGATCAGGGCGACGATCGCCACGATGGCGATGAGTGCGAGGATCAGCGCGTACTCCGCGAGACCCTGGCCTTCGTCCTCACGTCGAAGAAGGCTGATGAGAGCGTTGAACAGCTGCATTGGGTGACGTCCCTCCTTTCCTTCAAGAGATCCCCTGCCCCAGCCTTTTGCGCCCCGTGCCGGAAAGGAGTCGAGCACGAACCGTACCACGGAAAAACCGACGACTCCCCCGCCCGAAGGACGGAGGAGTCGTTCCAATGCTGACTGGCTCTCGTGGAGCCCGGTCGCTAGACCGAGTTGCCGACGGTGCTGAGGATGCCCGAGACCTGCTGGCCCAGGAAGATCAGCGCGACGATTGCGACGATGGCGATGAGTGCGAGGATCAGCGCGTACTCGGCAAGACCCTGGCCATCCTCATCCCGACGGACGGTGGCGAGGAGCTTCTCGATGAAGGCCATGTGTTCGACCTGCCTCCCAAGTAATCCCACCGCTAGGGCCGGCGGGTCAGGGCTGAACCATATGGCTCGGACGCAGGGCCGGTGCATGACCCGGTGGTCCGGGTTCGTGCTGGGACCGGTACGTACGCAGTGTCCGAGGCGGCCGACCGTTACGTGGCGGCCTCGTCGCTCGCGGCGGGCGGCAGCTCCACCTCGAGGCGCAGGCGCGCCCCGTCATCGAGCATCTCCGCCTTGATGTTCAGGATCTTGGCGCGGGCCGACACCTCGCGCCAGGCGTTGTCCGGCAGCCGTGACAGCGCCGCCACACGGGCCGCCTCCAGCGCCTCGTTGTAGGCGCGCCGGCGCTCCTCGATCATGTCGGCGAGCTGTGGCGGCACGTCGGCGCCTTCCGCGGGCAGGCCCGGGTCCGGCACGGGCTGCGGCTCCTTGCCGGCCTCGAGGTCGATCACGAGCACCTCGCCCCAATCCAGGTGCATCCAGAGCCGGTCCGGCCGCTTCGAGACGTGCGCTGCGAGCGCGTCGTCGAGCATGCGGAACAGGCCGCTCTCGATGTCCGGCGACAGCCGGCGATCGACGCCCACGGACTCGAAGTCCACCTTGACGTTGAAGCGGCCGCCGCGATCCCGGGTGGCCCGCCGGAGCGTCGGCACGAGACCGAGGTCGTCCAGCACCATCGGGCGGACGTCGAAGATGAACGTCTTCGTGGCGTCGAGCGTGCGCTGGACCATCGCGATGAGCTGGTCGACCTCGTCGGCGGCCTTCTCGGGCGCCTTCTCGATCAGCCGATCGACGATCTGCGCCTGGAGCACGATGTTCGTGAGGCTCTGGGCCGGGCCATCGTGCATCTGGCGGGCGATCTCGCGTCGCAGGTCCTCCTGCGCGGTGAGGATCATCCGGGACACGCCGGGGGGCATCGGGCCGCCGGCATCGACGGGCGCGTCATCCGTGCCGTGCTTGCCGGACTTGAGGGCCTTCTGGCTCACGCCACCGTCGGGCAGGCCGGCGACCTCCCGGGCGAGGGCCGCGTGGGCGAGCGTCACGTCGTACAGGCGTGCCGCGGATCGACGCTTGCCCTCCAGCAGGTCGACCTGGGCCTCCATCAGCGCCGCGCGCCGCGACACCGAGACGAGCTGGGTCGCCAGCTCGCTGAGCTCCTTCGGCGTGATCCCCGCGTTCGCGACGAGGCGCTCGGCGCCCATCGCGAGCTTCTCGGCAGCGGCGATGCGCCGGGCCTCGTGTCGGGACGCCTCGGTCTTGGCCTGGTTGATGAGGAGCTCGATCTCCTCGACCTCGCCCTGGACCTCCCGGGCCTCCGTGGTCAGGCGCGCGGCGAGATCCGCGGCCGACGTCGGTCCCGCGGCAGCCTCGAGCAGCGTGTCGGCCGAGGCCCCCGGCTCGATGCCGGCCTTCGCGGCGACCTCAGTCCTCCGGCATCTTGATCCAGCCCTGGCGCATCGCGTACACGACGGCCTGGGTCCGGTCGTTGACGGCCAACTTCCGGAGGATCGAGCTCATGTGGTTCTTGACGGTCTGCTCGGAGA
>DATAIB010000050.1:0-4776 GCA_036262855.1 Candidatus Limnocylindrales bacterium | reverse complement strand
TGTCGGTGCCGATGCCGAAGACCGTGCCGATGAAGCCGGTGAGGTCGAAGAAGAAGGGGTCGCTGCGAACGCCGGCGAACACCCTGGCACCGCCGACTGCCGTGCCGATGCCCGTGCCACCGGTCCAGCCGGAGCCGATCTTCACGCCGGTCTTGAAGGACGTGGCGTTGTAGCCGGTGTAGCGGGTGACGGTGTACGGCTGGCCGTTGTCACCCTGGGCTGCGCCGAAGGTGAACACGTAGGCGAGATCGACCAGGTTGTTGCCGTTCCGGTCGACGTTGATGACGTACCGGACGTTGGTGCCGAACGATCCGCCGAACAGGTTGATCGCCGGGTTGGTGGTCATCACCAGCGCGGTCCGCGACGCGTTGCTGCCCTGGAACACGTAGACGTCGTTGATGTCACGATCGCCGTGATCCGAGTGCGGCGCGAAGTCGCCGGACATGTTGGTGAGACCGCCCAGGGCCGGTGCGTCGAGGTGATCCGCTCCCGAGACCAGGAGCGGCGCGCCGCCGACCGCGAGGGTCAGGGCCGCTGCCGCGAGCAGCGTCCCGCTGCGCAGGGAAGGCCGTTGCATCCGTTGATTCCTCCAGGCCAACGGCTCGAGCCGGCCGGGTCGACGCGTCATGACCCGGTGGTGGATCGAGCTGCTGGTGTGCTCCCGGCGGGCATTGGCGCCCGCCATCGACCCTCCTACGCGGGCCGCTGAAGGGCGGATCAATCGCCGGTGGGAAGGCCCGTCGGGCGGGTTCGCATGCGGTTCCGCGGCGGGCGCTCGATACACTGCCGCCGTGCTCGATCGCCCTCGCGCCGTCCCGATTGTTGAACCGGCACGGCCCCCCGTGCGAAGGAGTCGATGAGCGAGCCCGGGATCGGTGCGCGCAGCGGACCTCGCCCCGAGATCGACCGGACCGATCGGGAGACGATGGAACGCCTCGCGAGCGGCGATCTCGGGTCGCTCGAACGACTCTATGACCAGTACGGAGCCATGAGCTTTTCGATCGCCTACCGCATCACGGGAGACCGCGCGAGCGCCGAGGACGTCGTCCAGGAAGCCTTCCTGGGCGCGTGGCGGAACGCCGCGCGGTATGCCGACGCGCGCGGCAGCGTGAAGACGTGGCTGCTGTCCATCGTCCACCACCGGGCGATCGATGCCGTCCGCCGCCGCCGCCCGACCGCGGAGCTGCCGGAATCCGAGGGCGCAATGCCCGCGCCGCTCGTCCTGCCCGACGCGTGGACCGAGATCTCCGCGTCCCTGGACCGTGAGACCGTCCGCGTCGCGCTGGACACGTTGTCCGCCGTGCAGCGCGAGGCAATCGAGCTCGCGTACTTCGGCGGTCTCACGCAGACCGAGATCGCGGAACGAACCGGGGTGCCGCTCGGGACGGTGAAGGGGCGCATGCGACTCGGATTGGACGCGTTACGCGCGGCGATGCTCGCCATGGGGGTGGACCGTGGCTGATCACGTGTTCGGCGGGCTCCATTGCTCCGATGTCGAGGACCTCGCGGCCTCGTTCGTGCTCGGCGCGCTGGAGCCGGAGGAGGCGGCTGCCGTTCGCACGCACCTGGCGGCCTGCCCCGAGGCGCACCCGGAGATGGCCGAGCTCGGCTCCGTCGTGCCGGCGCTGTTCGAATCCGTGGACCCGGTTGCGCCGCCAGCCGCGCTCAAGGGCCGCATCCTCGCCGCCGCCGCCGCGGACACGCAGCGGGCAACCGAGTCGCAGCGCGCGACCGAGACGCAGCGAGCGCCGGATGTGCCACGTGCGACCGAGGCGCAGCGCGAGCGCGTGCCCGCCGCCCGCGGCGATCGCGCGCCGGGCGGGTCCTTCACGCACCTCTTCCGCCGTCCCGTCTGGGCAGGCGTCGCGATGGCCGCCGTGATCGCGGCCGTCGCCATCGGCGTCGGCTACGCGGGGCTGCGCCAGCAGGTCGATGACCTCACCGCCTATCGGGACGCCGTCGCAGCGGTCCTCGCGGACGCGAGCAAGCCCGGCGCCAGCCTCGTCAACCTCGGCGCGGGCGGCGCGGGCGCTGGTCCCGGCGGCTTCGCGGCCGTGGGACAGGACGCGTCGGTGAAGCTCGTCATGCACGACCTGACCCCGACGTCGGGCGCACAGGTGTACGAAGCCTGGCTGATCGATGGCAAGAACCCGCCCGTTCCGATCGGTGGCTTCGCGGTGGGTTCCACGGGGACGGCGTCCTTCGCGACGACCTCAGCGTCGGCCAAGCCCGGGGTCACCGTTGCCCTGACGCTCGAAGCAGGGCCCGGAGCGACGACCCCGACCATGCCAATCATCGCCTCGGGGGCCGCGCTCAGCCAAAGCTGAACTCCGGCTTCAAGCCGAGCGGGGCTACGACGCGATCTTCGTGGCCTCGCCGATCGTGCCGGGGCCCCGTTCCTTGGCCATTCGAACCGCCGCCTTGGCCGCCACCAGCAGCTCGTCGCCGTGCGTGCCGTCGTTCGGGAAGCGCGCCAGGCCGGCTGACACGGTGGCCCGGAGCTCGCCGCGGAGCGGCTTTGCCGCCACGGCATCCACGATGCGCTGGACCACGGTGGTGCCCTTCGCTCCGGGGGCCACGAGCATGAACTCGTCGCCGCCCCAGCGCGCGACGGTGTCGACGAACCGGATGGTCTCGGAGATCCGCGCCGCGACCTCGCGCAGCACGTCGTCGCCGGCCGGGCGGCCGTTCGCTTCGTTGAACGCGTCCATCTGGTCGACATCGAAGAGCGCGACCGACAGGTCCGAGCCCTGCCGGGCCGCCCGAGCGACCTCGAGCTCCAGCACGCGTGACAGGGTGTGCGCGTTCGCGAGCCCGGTGAGCTGATCGGAGTTCGCGATGCGCTCGGCCCAGTCGATGCGCTCGGCGGCGTTCTCCGCCATCCGCGCGCGGTCGACCACGATCGCGATGAGGTCCGCCATCGCGCCCACGCGTTCTGCCGCCTCGGCGTTCGGTGGCGCATCGACCTCGAGCGCCAGCGCGCCGATCGGCTCCTCGATCCCGTCGCGCCCGACCACGATCGGCCACGCTGCGGTCAATCGATGCCCGTTGTCCGGCTGGCTCGTCGTCTGGATCCGTTCCTGTGCCGCGAGCTGCACGGGATGATCCGCCGCGGCGACGGCTGCCTCGAGTGCCTCGACCTCGCCCTCCGCATAGCCACGGGCACCGGCTGCCGCGAGGCCGCCCCGCGCGGCGTCCCACAGGAACGCGGCGCCGCGCTCCGCACCTCCCGCGCGCAGGCAGATCTCGAGCAGCTCGTCGAGCGTCGCATCGGGGTCGCCGCTGCGCGCGACGGCGCGGATGGCGGCGAGCAGGAGGGGGTCGGGCGTCACGGGACCCGATCCTACAGCACCGGGATGGGTCGTCAATCGAACAACCGGTCGAGGCCGACGCGACGGCCAATTGCCACGGCTCCGAACAGGGCGCTGCCTATACTCCGGCCCGTGAAGCTCGTCGTCGCCATCATCCACAACGAGGACGCAGGCGCCCTCGTCGATGGCCTGCTCGAGAAGGACTACCGCGCGACCCGGCTGCATTCGTCGGGCGGCTTCCTCAAGCAGTCGAACGCCACCATCGTGCTCGGGGTCGATGACAACCAGGTCGACGACGTGATGTCGATCATCGCCGAGCACTGCACGTCGCGGACGCAGGTGGTGAACCCGATGCCGCCGATCATGGAGCCGGGCGAGTTCTTCATGCCGTACCCGCTCGAGGTCGAGGTCGGTGGCGCGACGGTGTTCGTGCTGCCGGTCGACCGGTTCGAACGCCTCTAGCGCCCCGACCACCGAACGATCGACCTGTCGATGCCGGGCGCAGGCAGCCGCTCCGCGCTCCTGCTCGATGTCGTCATCAAGCTCGGCACGATCGCGCTGCTGGCGCTTGCGCTGACGGCGCCGGACCTGCCGCAGTTCCAGGACAGCGCGTTCCTCGGCCGGGCCTTCGCCTATCCGATCGCCCTCGCCGTCCTGCCGGCGCTGTGGCTGATCCTGTGGCGGCGTCGGTTCCCGTTCCCCGTGCTGGCGGACATCCTGCTGGGCCTGCCGTTCCTTCTGGATATGGCGGCGGGCGCACTCAACCTGGATGCGTCGCTGTGGTGGTGGGGTGAAGCCAACCACCTCGTCAGCTGGGCGCTGCACACGGCCGCGATCGCCTTCCTGCTCAGGCACGCCGGGCTGAAGCCATGGGCGCGCTTCGGCGTCTCGCTGGGCTGGGCTGCCACGACGGCGATCCTGTGGGAGCTCGGGCGGTACCTCGTGGTCGCCGCGACCTCAGCGCCGCCCGACACCGCCTCCACCGACACGCTCATCGACCTCGCGCTGGCGCTGCTCGGCGGCACGATCGCTGCAGGCGCCGTCGCCTGGTGGCGGCCCCGCGGCGAGGCCATCCCTGCGGGCCCCGGCTGGTCGCGATGACGGCCTGGCTCGACGCACTGGAGACCGTCGCACCGGATGTCGTGGCTGCCTTTCGGAACGTCGAGGCCGGGAGGTTCATCGCGGTGCGGAGAGAGATCCGGAAGCGCATGGCGGTCGGGGCGGCGCCGTCCGTCGTGCCGCAGCTGGCGGCAATCGCCGGCGCGCTCGACGCCATCGTCGCGGAGCTGCCCGATGCCGCATTCGCGGAGCGTGGCGGCGAGGGCGACTGGAACGTCGGCGAGGCGATCGGGCATGTCGCGCACGCGCGAGCCGGGCTCACGACCGCCGGCGCGCTCGCGGCCTCCGGGCGATTTCCTGAGGATGCGCCGCAGGTCGTGCCGAGCATCCCCGGTGATGCCGCCGC
>DATAIB010000049.1:0-5145 GCA_036262855.1 Candidatus Limnocylindrales bacterium | reverse complement strand
CTCCGACGCGATGGCGGCGAAGATCCACGCGCTGCCGGAGGAAGTCACGGGCCGAACGGGCCTGTTCGGGCTCATCGCGACGCGCGAGGGCTTCAACAATTCCCGCGAGTGGCTGGACGAAACGCTCAGGGCCATCGAGTCGAACTTCGACCTGCTCGAGCAGCAGCTCGCGGAGAAGCTGCCGGCCGTCCGGCTCCGCCGGGGCCAGTCGACCTACCTCGCCTGGCTCGACATGCGCGGCCTCGGCTGGGGTGACGATCCATCGAAGCGGGCGCTCGATGCGGCGGGTGTCGCGCTCGTGAGCGGGCTGAAGTTCGGCGCGCAGGGCGCCGGCCACGCCCGGATGAACCTTGCCTGCTCGCCCGAGATGGTCGTCGAAGCGATCGACCGTCTTGCCGCCTGCGGTTGACCTCGCCGGCGTCGCACTGACGACCGCTCGACCGTCGGTGCGCGGATGATCGTTCACGCCCTGACCGGGTGCATGCTGACGGGCCGCGGCTGTGGCCCGGTGGCGTGGTTCGCGTTGCTGCTCGTGGCGGTGTTCGTCATCGTGGGCGTCGGGCTGGCGGCGTGGCGAACGGCTCGCAGCGAGCGCGGCGCGGTCACACGCAGCCTCCTCGACGCTGCCCTGGTGATGTGGATCGTGTTCCTGCTCGTCGGCACCATGTCGCCGGCCGCGCCGACATCCACCGACATCCTGAACCTGGTGCCCTTCAACTACTTCGTGCGCAGCCTCGAACTCGGCGGCATCGACCTCCGGAATGCCCTGTTCGACATCGTCGCCAACGTGGCCGTCTTCGTGCCCCTCGGGCTGCTCGTCGGCTGGCGGTTCGAGCGTCCGGCACTGCTCGAATGGACGGTCGAGATCGCGTGCCTGATGATCGCGATCGAAGTCGCACAGGCCTACGTGCTGCGACGGTCGGGTGACGTCACGGACGTCATCACGAACACGGTTGGCGCCGTCGTCGGCCTGGTGGTCGGCCGCGCGATCGCCCGTTGGCGCGGGCGCGATCACGACCCGCAGTCGGATACGCTGAGCGTCCCTCGAATCGGGTGACGCAGGAGGCGAGCGTGGCGGCTTCTCGGACGACGAGCGGCGCAAAGGCTGCGGCCACGAAGACCAAGGCGACGAAGGCATCGACGGCCGCCTCGAACGGCACCTCGAAGCCGTCCGGCACCCCGCAGCCCGACCTCAAGATTCTCGACACCCGCGTTCTTCGCGGCCCGAACTACTGGTCGACCCAGCCTGTCGTGAAGCTGCTCGTCGACCTCGGCAGCCTCGAGGACTTCCCCAGCTCGAAGATCCCGGGGTTCACCGACGCGCTGGTCGAGTGGATCCCGTCGCTCGAGGACCACGCCTGCTCGCTGAACCGCCGCGGCGGATTCATCACGCGGCTCAAGGACGGCACGTGGATGGGCCACGTTGCCGAGCACGTCGCGCTGGAGCTGCAGAACCTCGCCGGCACCCAGGTCCGCCACGGCAAGACGCGCGGCGCGGGGAGCCGCGGCCAGTACAACGTGATCTACGAGTTCCGCGAGGAGGCGGTCGGGCTCGCGGCCGGCCAGCTCGCCGTCCGGCTCGTGAACCACCTCGTCGCGCCGAGTGACCCGGCCCACTCGCTCGACTTCCTCGTCGAGCTCGAGAAGCTGATCCTGCTCGCCGAGCGCCAGGCGTTCGGCCCGTCAACCCAGGCGATCCTCGACGAGGCCGCCTCGAGAGACATCCCGTACCTGCGCCTCGATCGCCACTCGCTGGTCCAGCTGGGCTACGGCGTCCACCAGCAGCGGATCCGCGCCACGATGACGTCCCGAACCTCGGGCATCGCGGTCGACATCGCGTCGGACAAGAACCTGACGAACCGGCTGCTGGACGCGTCCGGCCTGCCGGTGCCCAAGTCCGAAGTGGTCTCCACGGTCGAGGGATGCGTCGCGGCCGCCCGACGCGTCGGCTTCCCGTGCGTCGTCAAGCCGCTCGATGGCAACCACGGCCGCGGTGTCCACCTCGATCTCCGGACGGATGACGACGTGCGCGCCGCCTTCGCGGGCGCCTCCCGTGAGAGCCGGGGCGGCGACCTCGTGGTCGAGAGCTACATCACCGGCAACGACTACCGCTGCCTCGTGATCGGTGGCAAGGTCGCGGCGATCGCCGAGCGCGTGCCGGCAAGCATCGTCGGCGACGGCAAGAAGACCGTGCGCGAGCTGGTCGACGTGACGAACTCCGACCCGCGCCGCGGCATCGGGCACGAGAAGGTCCTGACGCGGATCAAGGTGGACGCGGCCGCTGAAGCCCTCGTCCGGGCCCAGGGCTACGAGCTGGACAGCGTCCCGCCCGACGGCCACCGGGTGAAGCTCGCGCTCACCGGCAACATGTCGACCGGCGGCACCTCGATCGATCGAACCTTCGAGGCGCACCCGGACAACGCCGAGATCGCGGAGATGGCAGCGCGCGTCGTCGGGCTGGACGTCGCCGGGATCGACTTCATCTGCCCCGACATCACCGTGCCGGTTCGGGAGACCGGTGGCGCCATCGTCGAGGTCAACGCGGCGCCCGGGTTCCGCATGCACACGCACCCGACCGAGGGCGAGCCGCAGTACGTGGCGAAGCCGGTCATCGACCTCCTGTTCCCACAGCTGACCGGCAACGCGCGCATCCCGATCATCGGCGTCACCGGCACGAACGGGAAGACGACGACCGTCCGGATGATCGCCCACATCCTCAAGCTGATGGGCCGTCGCGTCGGCATGACCTCGACCGACGGCATCGTGGTCGACGGCCGGATGATCCGGCGGGGCGACATGTCCGGTCCGAAGTCGGCGCGCATGATTCTGCAGAACCCGACCGTCGATACCGGCGTGTTCGAGGTGGCGCGCGGCGGCATCCTGCGCGAAGGGCTCGGGTTCGATCGCGCGGATGTCGCGGTCGTCACCAACATCACCGCGGACCACCTGGGCCTGGGCGGCATCGACACGCTCCGTCAGCTATCGGACGTGAAGGGCGTGCTGGTCGAGGCGGTGCCGCGAACCGGCATGGCGGTCCTGAACGCGGACGATCCCTATGTGGCGCGCCTCTCGAGCAACAACCGCGGCACGACGATCCTGTTCTCGATGGAGATGAAGAAGGGCGAGCCCGGGTTCGACCGCGTCGACGGCTTCACCGGTCGAGGCGGCGCCGCGTTCGTGCTGCGCAGGACGCCCGAGGGCGACCAGATCGTGCTTCGCCACGGCCCGCGGACGATGCCCGTGCTGTACACGCACCTGATCCCGGCCACGTTCGGCGGCAAGGCGCGCATGAACGTGGCGAACGCGCTGGCGGCGGCCGCCGCGGCGTGGGCCGCGGGCGCGCACCTGCACGACATCCGGCAGGGGCTTCGAACGTTCACGACGTCGTTCTTCCAGGCGCCGGGCCGTCTGAACTATCTCGAGGTCGGCGGCGTGCGCGTCGTCATCGATTACTGCCACAACGTCGACGGCATGCGGAACCTGTCCGACTTCGCGAAGCGCATGGCGGGCGACGGGCGGGCGATCGGCGTCATCGGGATGCCGGGCGACCGGCGCGACGAGGACATGCGCGACTACGGCGCGTTCGCGGCGACGGCGTTCGACGAGATCATCATTCGCGAGGACCGCAACCTGCGCGGCCGCCCGCCGGGCGTCACAGCCGGGTTCGTCGCCGACGGCGTGCGGCGGGCTCGCGACGACGGTTCCGGGAAGACCGCCCGCGTCGACAAGATCCTCGAGGAGATGTCCGCGGTGAAGACCGCGCTGCGGCGCGCGAACCCCGGCGACCTCGTCGTGATGTGCGTCGACGATTCCGTGGCGGTCTACAAGGAAGCGATGGCGTCGGCAGGAAAGCGCGACGGCGGCATCGCCTTCGCGGATCCCGGCGAGCTCGACGCGCCCGAGGGCTAGCGCGCGGCGGGCTCTGCCCGGAATCGCGCCTGCAGGCGCTCGAAGTCGGCGACGTACTTCGCGAGCCGCTCGGCGTCGCGGGTCGCGTTGAGGAAGGGCTTTCGCCTGCCGACGACCATCGTGTCGGCGTCCATGCCCTTCGTGTTGAGCGTCACGTATGGCGCGAAGTGCCGGCAAGCCGTGTTCGGCAGCGCGACGGACAGGTAGGCGTAGTCCTCGGTCTCGAACTGGTTGGACAGCTCGAGCACGCGGAGGCTCGTGAGGCGCGAGAGCGGTCGCAGTCCGCCGTCGAGCACCTTCAGGTTCGTCAGCACGAGCTCCTGCAGCTTCGGCAATCGCGTGATCGGCTCGAGGCTCGCGGCCGTGTTCTTGTTCCAGATGCCGCCGGAGTAGTTCAGCGCTTCGAGGGCGGTCAGCGACGCGATCGGATCGAGGTCGCGCACCTTCGGCGTGTCGCTGATCGACAGGCGCGTCAGGGTGCGGACATCGGCCAGCGGCTCGAGCGATGTGACCTTGGTGTTCCAGGTCATGAGCAGCCACTCGAGCCCATCCATGCGCCGGAGCGGCGACAGGTCCTCGACCTGCACCCCGTACATCGCAATCCGCCTCGTCTTGACGATCGACACGAGCCGCTCCAGGTGCTGCCGTCGAAGCCCGATCGCCCGAACCCGCTCCGCCTGGATCTCCGACTGCACGTCGTCGAACAGCCGCGCCACGCCATCGACGATCAGCACCGGGCCGTTCCCGCGCAGCTCCGGCGGCGTGCCCTCCATGCCGATCCGAAACAGCTCGCTGAGCAGTGGCGTCTCCGTCAACTCAGTCAGCGTGACGACACGAGGGCAGCGAGCTCCTTGGGATCGTCGATCGGGCGGAGGCCGCGGTCGGCGATGAGGCGGTACACGCCCTCGCGATCCTCGTGGCAGAGCAGGACGATCACCTCGGTCGAGGTCGCGTCGTTTGTGCGGTCGAGCTCGCCCGCCATCGCGGTTGGCTCGTCGATGTAGAGCGGCATCTTCGCCTTCCAGCCGCCCTCGCGCGCGCCGGCGCGGATCTCGCCGAGCACGGAGACCCGCGTTCGGCCGCGCAGGTAGTGGAGCATCTCCTTCAGCACGAACCGGTCGACCTTGCCCGCCACGATGCGGCCGACGCCGCGGAGCGTGTCGTCGGGTCGATCGCCCGCCAGGCCGACGATGGCCGTGATCGGTGCCGGCCGCCCATCGCCCGCCGCCCGCGCGA
>DATAIB010000048.1:0-8495 GCA_036262855.1 Candidatus Limnocylindrales bacterium | reverse complement strand
ATCGAAGTTGTCGGCGCGCTGGTGACGGAGCTCGACGTGGCCGAGCGCGGGCCCGAGCTGGCGCCGGACATCGGCGAGCGCGGCCAGAGAGAGGTCGGTGCCGACGTATCGTTCGCAGGTGGGCGCGAGCGCCAGGAGCAGCATCCCGGTGCCACATCCGATCTCGAGGATGCGCGGCGCGGGGCGCTCGCGGATGCGGGCGAGCGTGTTGTCGAGCCACGCCCGCATCTGGGCCGCGGGGATCGGCTGGCTGGTGTAGCTGCTATTCCAGCCGACGATGTGGAAGCCCTGCTCCGCGGCCGGCGCGCTCTGCTCGTAGAGCTGATCGTAGACCTCTTCCCAGCGATCGACCTGCTCCTCGTTCCAGCGCAGGGAGGCGTCGTCCGGGCCTGACCACGAGGCGTCCTGGACGACGTACGCGACCAGGCGGTGGTCGTCCGGCCGATCCTCGCGCAGCACGACCGCGACGTCGGAGACCGCCGGGTGGTCCCGCAGCACGGCCTCGATCTCACCGGTCTCGATCCGATAGCCGCGGAGCTTCACCTGATCATCCTCGCGCCCGAGGATCTCGAGCAGGCCATCGGGGCGCCAGCGACCGCGATCGCCGGTCCGGTACAGCCGCTCGCCGGGGCGGAACGGGTCCGGGACGAACGCGCGCGCGGTGAGCTCGGGCTGCCCGACGTAGCCCTGCGCGAGGCACGGTCCCCCGACGCAGATCTCGCCGACGACCCCGGTCGGGACCAGGTTCAGGCGGCGGTCGAGGACGAGGATCCGCACGCCGGGCAGCGGACGACCGATGGGCACGGTGCGGGAAGGGATCCGGGCGGCTCCACCGGTGGGCCGGGGGGCCTCCTCCGTGGGCTCGACCGCGCCGGTGGGCTCGACCGCGTCGGTGGGCTCGTACAGGCAGCAGGTGATCGTGCACTCGGTCGTGCCATAGGCGTTGATCCACTGGGCCCTGGGCGCGAGCTCCCGCCACAGCTGGAGGCGAGCCGGGTCGACCCGGTCGCTGCCAGTGACGACGAGGCGCAGGTGATCCGGCAACGCGACCCGGCTGCGATCGAGCGCGTCGACCCACAGGTGCCAGAACGGGGCTGGCAGGTTCACCACGCTCAGGCCATCGCGCGCGATCAGGGCGACCAGCTCGTCCGGCGACAGCTCGCGGGTGTGGCTCGGGACCACCAGCGCCGCTCCGGCCGCGAGCGTCGGGAAGATCTCCTCGGCGATCACGTCGAAGCCCGGCGAGGCGAACTGCAGGACCCGGTCGCGTGGCGAGAGCGCGAAGCGCCGGGCGATCTCCCGGGCGTGGTGCGCCAGGGACGTGTGGGGCACGGCGACGCCCTTGGGCCGGCCGGTCGAGCCCGAGGTGTAGATCACGTATGCCACGTCCGCCTGCAGGTCGCCGGCGAGGTGCGGGCGATCCGGCTGGTCTGGAGAGAGCACGATGAGCCGGCCGAGTTCGTCCCCGGGCTCGGCCAGCGTCACCAGCGCGCGCGCGCCGGCGTCGCGCACCATCCAGGCCCGGCGGGCTTCGGGCAGGCGCGGCTCGAGGGCGAGGTAGGTGCATCCGGCGCGCAGCACTCCCAGGAGCGTCGCCACCAGCTCCGGCCCCGGATCGAGCAGCACCGCGACGATGGTCCCGGGCGCCACGCCGCGGGCACCGAGCGCTCCGGCGAGCGCCGCCGAGCGCGCGTCGAGCTCGCCGTAGGTCCACGTGCGTTCGCCCGCAATCACGGCCGGCGCGTCGGGGTAGGCGCGTGCGCGCGCGACGAACGTGAGGTGTACGGGGAGCGGCGGGCGCGCGTCGCCGGGCAGGTCCTGGGCGAGCTGGCGCACGGCTTCCTCCGGCGCGAGCAGCGGCAGGGTCGAGATCGGCGCGTCCGGGTTGGCCACCACGGCGTGGAGCAGGCGCGTGAAGTGGTCGAGCATGCGCAGGGCGGTCGCCTGCTCGAAGACGTCGGTGCTGTACTCGAGGATCCCCCGCAGCGCCGGGCCGCTCTCCCACACATCGAACGCCAGGTCAAAGGTCGCCGTTCCGCGGTCCGGCGACAGCGTGACGTCGTCTTCGTCCGCGCCCTCGCCTGCGTCCTCGGCGCGCCCCACCGGCAGGTTCTGCAGCTGGAACATCACCTGGAACAGGGGATTGCGGCCAAGGCTGCGCTCGGGCCGGAGCTCCTCGACGAGGAGCTCGAACGGCAGGTCCTGGTGCGCGTAGGCCTCGAGCGCCCGGGTCCGGACCCGTTCGAGCAGCGTGCGGAAGCTTGGCTCGCCCGCGAGGTCCACGCGCAGGACCAGGGTGTTGACGAAGAAGCCGATCAGCCCCTCGGTGCCACCGCGGTGGCGGTTCGCGATCGGACAGCCGACCGTGATGTCGTCCTGGCCTGCATAGCGATGGAGGAGCACCGCCCAGGCAGCCAGGAGGGTCATGAACAGCGTGCAGTCGTGGGCCGAGCCCAGCTGGCGCAGGGCCTGGCACAGCTCCGCGGACCAGGACGCGTGGCAGCGCGCGCCCTGGTAGGTGGCGATCGGCGGGCGTGGCCGGTCCAGGGGCAAGCGCAGCGGCTCGAGGCCGGCGAGGCGCTCGGTCCAGTAGGCCCGCTGTTGCCGGAACCGATCGCCCGCGAGCCAGGCCCGCTGCTCCTCGGCGTAGCTCGCGTACTGGCGCGGCAGCGCCGGCAAGGGACAGGGCTCGCCGAAAAGGAACGCGCGGTAGATCGCCGCCAGCTCGCGGAACAGGACGCCGAGCGACCAGCCGTCGCTGATGATGTGGTGCAGCGTGATCAGGAGGACGTGCTCGTCGCCGGACAGGTGCACCACGCTGGCGCGGATCAGCGGGCCGTGCTCCAGATCGAACGGCCGGCGGGCGGCCAGGGTGGCGAGCGACGAGAGCTCGCGGTCGCGCTGTGCGCGGGCGAGCTGGGCTGGCCGGGCCGGGCCGGCCGGTCGGGATAGGGATAGATCGACGCGCTCGAGCGCGAGGTGGAGCGCGGGCGCCACGCGCTGCAGGGGCTCGCCGCGGACCGCCGCGAAGGTCGTGCGAAGCACGTCGTGGCGGCGCACGATCTCCTGCAGGGCGCGCTCGAGCACGTCGTCGTCGACCGCGCCGTGGATGCGCAGCGCCGCGGGGACGTTGTAGAACGGGCTGTCCGGCGAGAGCTGGGCGAGGAACCACAGCCGCCGCTGGGCGTACGATAACGGCGCGGTCGCCGGCCGCGTCGTGGCCTCGTCCAGCGCCTGCGGGCTCCGCGGGAGCTCGGCCGCGAGCGCCCGGCAGAGCTCGGCCGCGGTCGGGTGCTCGAACAGCCGGCGCAGGGGGATGTCGGCGTGAACCAGCTCGCGCAGCCGCGAGATCGCCTGGGTCGCGAGCAGGGAGTGTCCGCCCAGGTCACGGAAGAAGTGATCGTGCACGCCGATCCGCTGGACCCCGAGAACCTCGCCGAAGACCTCGGCCACGGTGGCTTCGAGCGGGGTCGCCGGGGCAACGTACGATCGCGCGAGCTCCGGGCGGGCGGTTTCGGGCAACGGCAGCGCGGCGCGATCGACCTTCCCGTGGGAGGTGAGCGGCAGCGCGGCGACGAGGACGATCGAGGCCGGCTCCATCGCAGCCGGCAGCCGCGCGCGGAGGTGCTCGCGGAGCTCCGGGACGGACAGCGTGGCGCCGGTGACCACGTACGCGACCAGGCGCCGGTCGCCGGGCCGGTCCTCGCGCAGGACCACGATCGCCTGCACCACGCCTGCGTGCGCGAGCAGGGCGGCCTCGATCTCGCCGAGCTCGATGCGAAAGCCACGCAGCTTGACCTGGTGGTCCACGCGCCCGACGAACTCGAGCGTGCCGTCCGGGCGGCTGCGGACCCGATCACCGGTCCGGTACAGGCGGCCGTGCCCGAACGGGTCGGGCACAAAGCGCGCCGCGGTGAGCGCGGGCTGGTCGAGGTAGCCGAGCGCGAGACCCTCGCCGCCGAGCCACAGCTCGCCGACTACCCCGACGGGCACCGGCTGGCCGCGGCCGTCCACGACGTGGCAGGTGGTGTTGGCGATCGGGCGGCCGATCGGCACCGCCTTGGCATCGTCCGCGACCTCCTCGACCCGGTGCCAGGTCGAGAACGTGGTGTTCTCGGTGGGGCCGTAGACGTGGATGAGCTCGCCGGGCGGCCCATGGCGCAGCGCACGCCGCACGGCGGCCGGGTCGGCGAGCTCACCGCCGAACAGGACCGCGCGCAGCCCGGCGAACGCGGCGGGGCGCAGGTTCACCACCTGGTTGAACAGCGCGGTGGTCACGAACATGACCGAGATCGAGCGCTCGCGGAGCACTGCCTCGAGGCGACCGGGATCGAGCAGGTCGTCCTTGGCCATCACGTGGAGCGAGGCGCCGTTCACGAGCGCGCCCCACAGCTCGAACGTCGCCGCGTCGAACGCGAGGTTACTGGCCTGCGCGATCCGATCGGACGGCGCGAGGGTGAGGTAGTCCGTTTCGCGGACCAGGCGGATGACGGCGCGCTGCGGCACGACGACCCCCTTCGGGCGACCCGTCGAGCCGGACGTGTACATGATGTAGAGCGCATCCTCTGGCCGGCGGGGCACCGGGCAGAACCCGGCGGGCTCCGGCGTGAGCTCGTCGAGCAGCAGGTGGGGGCACCCTTCCGGCAAGCGCGGGGCCAGGGCCCGCGACGTGAGCACGAGGCGCGGGGCCGCGTCGTCGATCACGAGCGCGAGGCGCGACGGCGGGTTGTCTTCATCGAGCGGAACGTAGATCCCGCCTGCCATGACGACCGCGAGCATCGCCTCTACCCATCGCGGACCGCGCTCGAGGAGGATCGCGACGCGGGCGTCCGGGCCCACGCCCAGATCCCGGAGATGACGCGCGAGCGCGCCGGCCCGGGCATCGAGGTCGGCGTAGGCCAGCGTTTCCCCGGTTCCGTCGACGGCGACCGCCCGCGGCGCTCGCTTTACCCATGCGCGAAACAGACCCGCCAGGTCGCCGTCGGGCGCAGGGCGCGCGGTCGCGTTCCAGGTCTGGACCTGGCGGACGTACTCGTCGTCGGACAGGACCGGGAGCTCCGCGAGCGGCCGTTCAGGGAGAGCGACGGCGCGGCGGAGCAGCTGCATCAGGTGTCCCAGCATGCGCTCGCAGGTCGCGGCCTCGAACAGGTCGGTGCTGTACTCGAGGAAGCCGACCAGGCCCGCGCCGGAGGACCAGCCGGTGCAGCACAGATCGAAGGCCGCCGTGCCCCGGTCGAAGGCGAGGGCTTCCTGCGGGCGCCATCGGGTCTCGTGCCCTTCGACGTCGCTGCGCTCGGTCATCCCACGGGGGAGGACCCCCGCCCCGCCGGCCGCGCCGTCGGGGGCCCCACCCCCCGCGACGTCGCTGCGCTCGTCGAACAACTGGAACATCACCTGGACCAGCGGGCTGCGGCTCAGGCTGCGCTCCGGGGCGAGCTCCTCGACCAGCCGCTCGAACGGCAGCTCCTGGTGGGCCAGCGCTTCCACGGTGGTCGCGCGCACGCGCCGCACGAGCTGGCGCAGGCTCGGCGCGCCGCCGAGGTCGATGCGGAGACCGAGCGTGTTGACAAAGAAGCCGATCAGCCCCTCGAGCTCCGCGCGATCGCGGTTGGCCGCGGGCGAGCCGATCGCCACGTCGTCTTGTCCCGCGTAGCGACCGAGCAGCGCGGCGAAGCCGGACAGGAGGACCATGAACAGCGTGGCCCCTTCTTCCCGGGCGAGTTCGCGTAGCGCCCGCGTCAGCTCGGGGGGCATGGACCAGGCCACGCGGGCGCCCTGGAAACTCGGCATCGGCGGGCGAGGCCGGTCGGTGGGGACCTCCAGCGTCGGGAGCCCGGCGAGGTTGTCGCGCCAGTAGGCCACGAGCTCCTCGAGGCGCCGGCCCTGGAGGCGCTGCCGCTGCCAGACGGCGTAATCCCCGTACTGGATCGGCAGGGGCGGAAGGGAGGCCGGGCGCCCATCGGCGATCGCATGGATCAGCGCCACGAGCTCGCGGGACAAAATCCCCATCGACCAGTCGTCCGCGATGATGTGGTGGATGCAGATGAGGAGCAGCGAGTCGTCGCCGCCTTGCCGGAACAGGACCGCCCGCGCGAGCGGCCCCTTCGCCAGATCGAAGGTCCTGCGCCCGTGTTCGAGCACCCGGCTCGCGACCGTCGTGTCGCGCTCGGCGGCCGCAAGCTCGCGCAGATCCTCGACGTCCAGGGGGAAACGCGGATCCGGGGACAGGACCTGGACCGGACGGCCATCGACGGTGGCAAACGTCGTTCGCAGGACCTCGTGGCGCCATGCCAGCTCGACCAGGGCGGCGCGGACCACCTCCGGATCGAGCGGCGCACGAAACCCAAGGACCGAGGAGAGGTTGTAGAACGGACTCCCGGGCACGAGCTGATCGAGAAACCAGAGCCGCTGTTGTGCGAAGGAGGAAGGTAGGACTTGCAGCTCGTCGACCATGTTTCCTCGCCACCGGACCCGCATTGCACTGCGGAATACATGCAGCCTAGCGCTGTGCAGTTCATTCGCAACTACCCGCATCAATGCTGTGGGCTGACCTGTAATGACGATGTCATGATCGTCGACCCTGCGGAGAACCCCTGGGTGTTGATGTGACCGTGAGTTCTGACTGCGTTGTTGATGCAATCTCACGTCGATTTGCTGACCGCGATATCGTGTTGGCAACCGAGATGTCGGCCGAGCTCTCCCCGACCGGGCGGCGTGGGATCCGGCTCGCGTCCCAGCTGCCGGGGGGGCGACCTCGTCACGAGGAGGTTCGCTCCCGGCCAGATCGGCGCGAACGAGGGTTGCGCCGTGCGTCATGGTGGCGTGCTCGGCCCCGATCCCGAACCGCGGCGGCGCCCGGCCGTGATTCCACGGTATTCGTCGTCTGGCCACGGTGAGGACAGCCTGTATGACGATGTCGTTGCGTGGGCAATAACGCCACGCTGTGCTCCCGTGCACGGCTCGCGGAATTCGGTGTGCCAAGAAGCCGGGTAAGGCACCGCGAATTCTCCGGACATTCGCACTTGATCTGAGTATCAGATGAATGGCGCGAATCTGGCATACGGAAAAATGACGGCGCGCTCAGTCGTCGTTTGACCATGTAGGAGCAAAGTAAGATGGGATATCTCACAACCACGGCGATGGCTGTATTTGCGCTCGGCGCGGGGCTGGGGGCAACCGGCTGCTGCAATCCGGGCAATATAGGTTCCCAACCCGTCCCGCTGGATGCACAGCAGACCGATATGTGGTGCTGGGCGGCGAGCGGTAAGATGACGATGGATTTTCTGCATCCTGCCTCGAACGTCCAGGAGTGTGACGAGGCGAACAAGCGATTTGGTCGGACCGACTGTTGCAGCACCCCGGTGCCCAACGCCTGCGTGAACGGCGGCTGGCCGGAGTATGAGAAGTACGGCTTCACGGCGAAGGAGACGTCGGACAGCGCGCTGTCGTGGAGCGCTCTCAAGAACCAGATCTATTGCGCGAAAAAGCCGTTCGCCTTCTCCTGGCACTGGAACGGCGGCGGGGGCCACATGATGGTCGCGACCGGTTACGTCACGATCGACGGAGTCAATTACGTCTCCGTGAACAACCCGCTGCCCCCGAGCGCTTCCGTTTCCGCCGGTGGCACCCAGGAGATTTATACGTATGAGAAGTACGTGGGCGGCACCGGATACAACCACTCGCACTGGAACGACTACTACGATATCACGTACACAGGAGCCAACTAAGATGTGGTCCAAGAACATGATGCTGCTCGCGAGTGTATTGATCGTGCTGGCGGCATGCGCCGCGAAGGTCGGTGGCAGCGCGCCACCGCCGGTGGATAACCCGGACCAAGCAGCTGCGAACGCGCTCGTCACGCTTCAGAAGCTCGTCACGGAAGCAAATTACAAGGACCTCGGCTTCGACTCGGTCGATCAAGTGAATCGTGCAGTGCTTGCCGTCCCGATGCCCGTGTTCGAGATCGGCCTCGATCGGATCAGGAGTTATCAGCCCGGCCAGGACGTCAATAGCCTGTTGACGCCGAGCATGGAGACCATCTATCCGGTGACCGTGGACGGCCAGACCAAGTCATCGGTGACCGTGGTGAAGAAGGCCAGCGGATATCTGCCCGCAAGCTTTGGCAACGCGGCGGTCGTTGTGGCCTTGAGCCGATACCGGGGCAACAGGCCCGAGGAGTCGTTTGCCGTTCACATTCCGGTACCCAACATGTACTTTCTCGGTACCCGCACCGCAGACCGACTGATGCTCACCCCGGTGATCGAATCCTCGCAGCTGCCCCTTCGCGTCGGGGTCGCCGTTCCTGCCGAAGAGGTGATCCAGGCGATCGTGCCGCTGGTTCAGGAGTACAACGGTCTACCGATCTGACGCGCCTGGCGGCGCTTCGCGGGGGCGGATTTCCCCGCGTTCTCCCCCCGAGTCGGACACGACCAACCCTGGACGAACTATGTACGAGCTGTCATGGCTCGGAAGCTCGCCGGTCCCGAAGCTCCCCT
>DATAIB010000047.1:0-2241 GCA_036262855.1 Candidatus Limnocylindrales bacterium | reverse complement strand
AGATCACAAGCCGGCCGACACCAGCGAGGCGCATCGCCTCGAGCAGACCGATCCCGCCCCGGAGGTTTTCCATGTAGTACAGCGCCGGGTTGCGAACGGACTCGGGCACGAGCGAGCGCGCCGCGCAATGGAGGACCGCCTCAATGCCGTGCTGCTCGAAGATCGCGCGCATCGCATCGATGTCGCCGTACGACGCTTCGACGACGGTCGCGCCCGCGAGGTCCGCACCGTGACCGGCGGTCGAATAGTTGTCGAGCACGACGACGTCGTGGCCGGCGGCGACGAGCGCCTCGACCGAGACGGACCCGACGTAGCCGGCGCCGCCGGTGACCAGGATGCGCATGGCGGGCAGGGTAGCGGTCGGCCGGGCGCGGCCCTCAGCCTCGGCGCAACAGCCGGCGGATGAAGCCGAGCAGGCCACCGCGCGGCGCGGGCGCGACCGTCGGCGGGAGTGCCGCGGTGGCGGGCGTCGTCAGGGCATCGAGCATCCTGCGTGCGGCTGCCTCGTCGGCGTCGATCGCGAGGGCGCGCTCGGCCAGGTCTCGTGCGCCGGGCGCGTCACCTCGCGCCTCGGTGACTCGCGCCAGGCCCACGAGCGCGATCGCGTTCCGCGGATCCGCATCGGCAACCTGGCGGTACAGCCGCTCGGCGGCGTCCAGCTCGCCGCGCTCGAGGGCGGCGTCAGCCGCCAGCAGCCGCTCGATCATCGATCGTCCGCCAGCATGGACTCGGCGATGACCAGGAGCTCCGCGCGGTCGTTGAGCGCCGGGTCCGCGATGACCCGATCGAGCAACGCGTCGAGGATCCGCCCGAGGTGCGGCCCGGCGGGGATGCCCAGCTCCCCCATGAGGTCGTCGCCGTGGACGGCGAGCTTCGATCGGTCCAGGACGACGGCGGCGTCCAGCTCCGCCGCGACGCGGGTTCGCAGCTCGCCAAGCGCGCCGGCGTCCGGCGGCAGCCCCGAACCGATGCTGTCTGCCTCGCGCAGGGTGAACAGGTCGTCGATCGCGTCCGTCCCGACGCGCTGGATGAACCGACGGACGCCGGCGTCGCCCCAGTCCGGGTCGTACGTGAACATGTGCTGACGGACGAGGTGGACGACGCGCTCCGTCACGGCGCGGGGTACATGCAGGCGATCCAGGAGGGCCTGCGCCATCTCGGCGCCGACCACCTCGTGGCCGCGGAACGGCCCGTCCTCGATCGTCGACGGCTTGCCGATGTCGTGCAGCAGCGCCGCCAGGCGCACGACCGGCCGGGACGCCGGGACGGCATCGACCGTCCGCATCGTGTGCCCCAGCAGGTCCTCGCCCTCGATCTTGTTCTGCGGGACACCGCGCTGGGCGCCCAGCTCCGGCGAGATGACGGCGAGGAGGCTCGTCTCCGCCATCAGCCGCAGGCCGACTGACGGGCGGTCCGCGAGCAGCAGCTTCTCGAGCTCGGCCGCGGTGCGCTCGCCGGAGACGTGGGCGACCAGCCCGGCGTTGGCCGCCATGGCCTCGAGCGTGGCCGGGTCGATCTCGAAGTCGAGGACCGCTGCCAGCCGTGTCGCCCGCAGCATCCGCAGCGCGTCCTCGCGGAAGCGCGTGCCGGGATCGCCCACCGCGCGAAGGCGCCGGGCGCGAACGTCGCCGACACCGTCGTACGGGTCGAGGAGGCCCGGCGTGGGTTGGGGCGCAGCGGCGTCGGCGGCCGGCTGGGCACCCCACGCGATCGCGTTCACCGTGAAGTCGCGGCGCGCGAGGTCCAGGGCGATGTCGTCCCCGAACTCGACGTGGTGGGGGCGCCGGAAGTCGGCGTACTCGTGGTCGGACCGGAAGGTCGTGACCTCGTGCTGCGCGCCGCCCTCCCGAACCGCGACCGTCCCGAACCGGTTCTCGTACACGGCGCCCGGGAAGATCGCGAGCAGCCGGTCCGGTCGCGCGTCGCTGGCGAGGTCCCAGTCCTGCGCCTCGCGGCCCAGGATCGCGTCCCGCACGGAGCCGCCGACCACGTACGCGGCATGCCCATGCGCCCACAGCCGCTCCATGACGGCTCGAACAGACGCCGGCGCGTCGATCCCATGCACGCCGCCATGATGACGGCCTCGATCGATCGAACCCAGCTGCTGGGCATCCCGGACCTGCCAGCGGGGAACCGCGCGAACGGCGCGGGCTAGTTTCGGCCGAGGAAGAGGTAGTTCCGCCAGGCCTCGTTGCGCTCGTCGGCGAGATACGGCGTGAAGAGCGAGTAGAGATCGCTGCG
>DATAIB010000046.1:0-2124 GCA_036262855.1 Candidatus Limnocylindrales bacterium | reverse complement strand
CCTGGGCTGGAGCCCGAGGGTCGTGGGCTCGTGGGTCCTGATGACCGACACGCGCACCAACCGCCGACGCGTGTCCCAATTCTCGAAATTGCTGCGAGCCGCATTTCCCACGGACGGTCGGTCGCTGCCGCGGTGGCTGTTGCACCCGCAAGCGCCGCTCGCTGCGCTGTCCTTCCTGCCAGATTCGAATGTGGAGCGATTTGGGACGAGACCCGGTCCGAGGCGCCGCGTCTCGCGGGCGCGTTGAGCGGCGATTCAGGCGTTCCTGCGGGTGGTACCCGGCCACGGCGTCATCCCGACGATCGATCCTGGCAGGAATTCGCCCACCATCAGCTCGCGGTGCT
This sequence comes from Candidatus Limnocylindrales bacterium, assembly GCA_036262855.1. Classification (GTDB taxonomy): domain Bacteria; phylum Chloroflexota; class Limnocylindria; order Limnocylindrales; family CSP1-4; genus UBA5189. Next base: position 1,780 of record DATAIB010000046.1, on the reverse strand, counting down.
CCAAGCGCAGGCGACCCACCGCGCCGAGATCGCGCCCGGCTGCAATCTGGCAGGAAACCGTGCCGGCCTCCACGGCGGGGCAGCGGGGGTGCGGCTGACCGACCGCTAGAGCGTCGGGTTCGGCAGCGGGGGTGCGGCGGAGCGGCGCTCGCGCAGGTGGAGCAGGAGGTCGAACGCGGTCTTGAGGCCCACGAGGATCAGGAGCGCGCCGATCGGGGCGCCGAGGGCCGCCACCGCGAAGGCACCGAAGAGGATCGTGAGGTGGAGGATGACCACGCGCCCGTACGGCGCCGCGGTCTGGCGCATGGCGGAGGCCGTGAGGTACTCGCCGCGGCCGATGTAGTTGAACAGGAACGACGCGCCGTGGCTCAGGAAGAGGACCACCGCGCCGAGCACCACGTTCGACCAGACGATGTCGCCGAACGGCGTGCCGCATACCGCTGGATCGTTGAAGGTGACCGAGCCGGGATCGAACGTCGGCGGCAGACCCTGGCAGTCGAGCGAAAGCGGGCCCGCGCCACCGAAGAACATCGGCAGCGCGAAGATGAAGATGCCGTGCACGAACCAGAAGATCCCGTAGTGCAGGCAGAAGAACAGCGCCATGGCCGTTCGACCGGCGGAGCCGCCGACGGGCTGGCCCAACACGCGAATGCCGGAGTAGACGGCCGGAGCCGGCTCCGAGGCTGACGGTGGATTCGCTGCGTTCGCGGCATCGAGGGCGCGCTGCTGGGCGGCGCGGGCCTCGTCCCAGGCGGCACGGAGCTTCGCGGCGCGCGCCGGGTTCCAGCCGCTCGCGGCAAGGGCCGCGTCGTCGGGGATCGGCGGGACGACCCTCGGGAGCACGGATCCCTGGGCAAGCAGGATCTTGGGCACATTCCAGAAGCCGACGATGCCGTTCTCGACCCAGTACAGCACGAGGATCGTCCACAGGCTCCAGCCGAAGAACACCACGCCGACGAGCGGGATCAGGTTCGCGGCGACGAGCAGGATCGCGGAGCGCGACGAGGCAGTGCGCCGGTATGCCTCAACGGCGCGCGAGAGCGTGTCGACGGTCACGACGAGGTCCTCACGTGAGCCGATCGTAGGCCGGCAACGTCAGGAACTCGATGAAGGTGTCGTCGAGGACGAGCGCATCGAGCAGCTCCGCCGCCTCGGCCAAGCGGTTCGGGCCGGGCGCCCGGGCAACCAGGCGGCCGAGCTCGTCCTCTCGGAGAGCGCGATAGCGATCGGCGGTCAGGGGCGCGCCGTCGTCGAGCGTCGTCGCGGTCGTGCGCCACTGCCACAGCTGCGAGCGCGAGATCTCGGCCGTTGCCGCGTCCTCCATGAGGTTGTTGATCGCGGCCGCGCCGTTGCCGCCCAGCCAAGCATCCAGGTACTGGATCGCGACGGACACGTTGAGCCGCACGCCTCCCTCCGTCACTCGACCGCCCGGCACGGCCAGGTCGAGGAGCGCGCCCGGGTCGCCGGGCACCTCGTCGCCGAGGCGAGCCTCGTCGACCCGCCGCGCAACCTGGTTCGGTGACGAACCCAGCACGCCCGTGAACACCTCGGTGGCGAGCGGGACGAGGTCCGGGTGGGCAACCCACGTCCCGTCGAACCCGTCGCGCGACTCACGCTCCTTGTCATCGCGCACGCGGGCCATCGCGGCCTCGTTCACCGCCGAGTCGCGGCGCGACGGAATGAACGCCGCCATCCCACCGATCGCATGCGCGCCGCGGCGATGGCACGTCTGGACGAGCCGCTCCGTGTAGGCCCGCATGAACGGCACCGTCATCGTGAT
>DATAIB010000045.1:0-7212 GCA_036262855.1 Candidatus Limnocylindrales bacterium | reverse complement strand
CGATGCCCTTCTCGATGCCGGCGAGCGCCTTGCGGACCTCGGCTTCGAGGGTGGTGAGGATCTGGGATGCGTAGGCGTCGGCGCCGTCGCGGACACCGTCGGCGTTGTCCCGAGCCTCGCCGACGATGCGACGACCCTCGGCCTCCGCCAGCTCGAGCAGGCCCTTCTCGCCGATCAGGTAGGCGGCCTGCTCCTGGGCGCGGGCGGTGATCCGCCCGGCCTCGTCGTTGGCCTTCTCGATGATCCGCTCGCTCTCAGCGTTGATCCGCTTTGCGGCGTGGATCTCCTCGGGCACGGCGACGCGCAGCTGATCGATCAGATCGAGGATCGCGTCCTTGTCGACAAGGACTTTGCGCGTTCGCGGCACGCCGGTGCCGGTCGCGATCTGCGACTCGAGCCGCTCGAGGAGAAACATGATGTCCACGGGTCAGAATTGTCGCACGTAGGCCGGTTCGACGGCCGGGCTCATCGACTCCGGCCGAGCGTGCGGAGAGCGGTCGCCGCAGCCGGCGGCACCATCGTGGATACGTCGCCCCCGAAGCCGGCGATCTCGCGGACCAGGCTGGAGCTGACGTAGCCGTACTCGACCGAGGTCATGAAGAACACCGTGTCGATGTCATCCGCCAGGACCCGGTTGTTGTGGGCGAGCTGGCCCTCGGCCTCGAAATCGGAGATCGCTCGGAGGCCACGGACGATCCATTTCGCGCCGTGCGCGTGCGCCGCATCGACGGTCAGGCCGTCGAAGGTCGTCACCTCGGCGTGATCGAGGTCGATGCCCGCGTCGCGGATCGCCGTCTCCAGGACCACGACCCGGGTGTCCACGGGCAGCAGCGGGGTCTTGCGCGGGTTCGTGATGACCGCGACGACGACCTTGTCGAAGACCGCGAGTGCCCGCGACAGGACGTCGAGGTGGCCGTTCGTCACCGGGTCGAAGGAGCCGGGATAGAGCGCGACTCTCATCGGTCCTCCTCGCCCTCCGCGGCCGACCAGCGATAGAACGTCAGCGTCGTCTCGCCGAACCGCGCTTCGCGGTCGGAGCGTAGCAGCCCGATCCGGGCCTCCGGCGGGGCCTTCTGGAAGTGCTTCGCGATCACGACGCCGTCCTGCGCCAGGATCGCGGCGGGCCCTGCGTTCGCGATGGCGTCGAGGGTCCGGCGCAGGAGATCGGGGCTGTCGTACGGCGGGTCGACGAGGATCGCCGCGAACCCGGCCGCGCCCGATGCGGAGGCCTCCGAGCCGGACGCGGCGCGCGCGTCGTCCGTGCCCAGCCAGCCCATGACGTCCTTCGCCACGATCCGCGCCCTGGTTCCGAGCAGGCTCGAGGTCCGAAGGTTGCGCTCGATCATGTGCAGCGCGCCGGGGTGCTTCTCGACGAAGACCGCGCTCGCTGCGCCCCGTGACAGCGCCTCGATGCCCGCGGCGCCGCTGCCCGCGAAGAGGTCCAGAAAGGCGCGGTCGCGGATCTCCGGCTCGATGATCGCGAACAGGCTCTGCTTGAGCCGGTCCGTCAACGGCCGCGTGCCCGCCCCCGGCGCTGCCAGGCGCCGGCCCCGCGCTACGCCGGCGATCACGCGGCCCGCGCCGCCCGGCGCGGTCGGTCGTTGCGGATTGCGGCCCGGCCCGACTGGGCGGCGCGAGCCCGGGTCGCGGGTCACGCCGCGCCCGCGGGCTCTGCTTCGGCCACGCGGGCGAGCCAGCCGCGCCGCAGCTCTGCGTCGAGCGCGTCGTTGCCGGGCCGCAGCCTCCCGGCGTCGTCGAGAAGCGTCTCCGCCGCGGCTCGCGCCTGCGCGGCCAGCTCGCGATGGCGCTCGCGCTGGAGCGAGGCGATGCGCAGGCTCGGCAGGCCGCTTTGCACCAGCCCGAGCACGTTGCCCTCGCGCCGCAGCTCCCAGTCACGTTCCGCCAGCTCGAATCCGTCACGCAGATCCCGGGCCGCCTCGAGGCGCGCTCGGGCGGTGGGATCGGTTGCCTCGGAGACGAGCACGCAGAAGCTCTCAGCGGTGCCGCGACCAACGCGCCCGCGGAGCTGGTGGAGCTGCGCGAGCCCGAACCGGTCGGCACCCTCGATGACCATCATCGTCGCCTCCGGCACGTCCACACCGACTTCGATGACGGTCGTTCCGACGAGCACATCGAGCTCGCCATCGCGGAAACGCGCCATCTCGGCATCGCGTTCGGCGGCCTTGAGCCGGCCGTGCACGAGGCCAACTCGCAGCGGCGCGAGAAGCTCCCGCAGCCGTTCCGCCTCCGGGATCGCGGCGACGGCGGAGGAGGCCGGGCTGGCGATCGCACCGGCGTCGCCTCCGTCGTCGAGATCGAATGCCAGCTCGATCGCCGAGGCGGAGTCGGCATCCCCTTCGGTGTCGTCCGCGGGCGTGATCAGCGGCACGACCACGAACGTCCGGTGCCCGGCCGCGGCCTCCTCGCGGACCTTCTGCCACGTGGAGTCGAGGCCACCCGGCTCGCGGATGCCGGTGCGGATCCGGACCCTGCCTTCCGGCGGCGTCCTGAGGTCCGTGACGTCCAGGTCCGCGTACAGCACCTGCCCCAGCGTCCGCGGAATCGGCGTCGCGGTCATGAGCAGCACGTGCGGGACGCTGCCGCCGGCTTTCGCTTCCAACGCGGCGCGCTGATCCACGCCGAAGCGGTGCTGTTCGTCGATCACCGCGAGCGCGAGATTCGCGAACGAAACGGATTCGGAGATCAAGGCGTGCGTCCCGACCACGATCGGCGCCATGCCATCGGCCAGCCGCCCGCGAACGCGATCGGCATCCGCGGCCTTGAGGGAGCCCGTCAGCAGCTCGATCGGCAGCCCGAGCGGCTCGAGCAGGTCGTTGAGTGTGCGGTGGTGCTGGCGCGCCAGCAGGTCCGTCGGGGCGAGGATCGCCGCCTGCCGGCCCGCGAGCGCCGCAGCGGCAAGCGCCCACGCCGCGACGGCCGTCTTGCCCGAGCCGACATCCCCCTGGAGGAGCCGGAGCATCGGGGTCGGGCGGGCGAGGTCTGCGCGAATGGCGTCGAGCGCCGTCTTCTGGTCGACGGTGAGGTCCACGCCCTCGCCCAGCTTCCGGCGCAGGGACCCGACGATCGCCTCGCGGATGCGCGCGTCATCCGCGTCGTCCACGGGCACCGCGCCACCGCGCTCGTGCGTCCGCTCCCGTCGCCGCGCGACCATCCCGAGCTGGAGCGCGAGGAGCTCGTCGAAGGCGAGCCGGTCCAGGGCTGCATCGCGCAGCTCGAAGGCCGTCGGGAAGTGCGCCTCTTCGAGGGCCTCGCCGAGCGGCTGGAGCTGCCGCTCCCGAAGGATCGACGCCGGCAGGTAGTCGGGGTATGCCGAGCCCGCCTTGTCGAGCGCCTCGCGGACCGCGCGCCGCAGCGTGACCGCCGTGAGCCCCTGCGTGAGCCGGTACACCGGCACGATCCGGCCCACGTGGAGCAGCTCGTCCTCGTTGCCCTCAGGCTGGAAGTCCGGGTTGTCGAGCGTGCGCGTGCGCCCGAAATGCTTGAGCTTGCCCGACACGATCACGCGCTGGTCGACGTGCAGCCGACGCTCGATGAACCGCCTCCCGAACCACGTCGCCTGGATCGTGCCGGTCTCGTCCTCGAGGATCGCAACGGTCCGCTGGACGCGGCGCCGGAACGATGCTTCCACGCGGACATCGGCGACGCGCACCCGCGCCGAGATGACCGTCCCGTCCTCGACCGCGAACAACTCACCGAGCTTGCGCATCTCGCGCAGGTCGTCGTACCGACGCGGAAGATGGAACAGGAGGTCGCGAACCTTCTCGACGCCCATCCGCCGCCCGACGCGGCCGAGGACGGTTGCGCCCGGCAGGCCGGACTTGCCGATGGGCCAATCGAGGAGCGCCGCGCCTGTCGGCGGGGCCTCCTTCACCGCCTTCGGGGCTTTGGTGGCCGCGGACGTTGCGGCCGCGGGCCTGGCGGCGGGTCGTCGCTCGGCCACCCCTACTCGGCCGAGATCAGGTAGCGGTAGTGGGGCTGACCGCCGTGGAGGACCTCGACTTCCGCGCCCGTCCCGAGATCGTGGATCCTGCGGGCGAGCGCCTCGGTCGTCGCGAGGTCGGCGCCGTCGCCGTAGTAGACCGTCAGCAGCTCGAAGCCGGGACGCAGCGACTTGATCGCGTCCAGCACGGCGGTCGATGGATCGTCGTGGACGGCGACGAGGCCATCGTCTGGATCGAGCGCGATCGTCTGGCCGAGCTTGACCTTCCTGCCGCCGATCGTCGCGTCGCGGACCGCCTCCGTGACCGAGATCGACTGGATCGCCCGGCCCGCGGCCGTCATCTCCGTCGCGTTGTCGAGCGCGCTCTTGTCGGGATCGAGGGCGAGGAGCGCCGCGAAGCCTTCGGCTGCGTTCCGGGTTGCCACGACGGCAACCGGCCGATCGGTCATCGCGGAGACCTGGCGGGCAGCGAGCACGATGTTCGGGTTGTTCGGAAGCAGCAGGATCTCGTTCGCGTTCACTGCCTTGACCGCCTCGAGGAGCTCGCCGGTGCTCGGGTTCGAGGTCTGGCCGCCGTACACGACGCGCTGCACACCGAAGTCCTTGAAGATCGCGGCGAGACCCTCGCCCGCCGCGACCGCGACGACCGCGAGCGGCACGGTCTCCGTGCTCCCGGCGCCGGTGACGTGAGCCGCCCCGTTTGCGCTGCTCGCACCGGTCGGGCTGCTGGCGCCGTTCGAGCCGGCGAGCGCCGCGACGCCCGCCTCGCCATCCGCGGTGAAGGCCGCGGCGCGGGTCTCGCGCACGTCGGCCGCCTGGGTGTCGAGGTTCTCGATCGTGATCTTCGACAGCGTCCCGAGCCCGAGCGCGTACGCGAGCACGAGATCCGGCCGCTCGTTGTGGATGTGCACCTTGATCGCGTGCTTGTCGCCGGCCACGAGCACCGACTCGCCGATCGATTCGTAGTGGGCGCGGATGCCGTCGACATCGAGCGTCTTCCCGTCCGCGGCGCGGGCGAGGAACATCGTCTCGAACCCGAAGCCCTCATCGCGCAGGCCGGCGCCGGCCGGCGCGCCATGGTGCGGCTCCGAGGGCGCGTGACCCACGCCGGCACCATGGCCGGCTGCGGCCAGCTGCGCTGCGGCCGCCATTCGTGGCGCCGGCACGGCCAGGTCGCCGGAGAGGAAGGCCGCGGCTGCCTCCATCATCCGGAACAGCCCCTGCCCGCCCGAGTCGACGACCCCCGCCTCCCGCAGGATCGGCAGCAGCGACGGCGTCTTCGCCACCGCGGCGTGCGCGGCCGACACGGTCGTGGTCATGACCGCCTCGAGCGTGCGCTCCTTCTCGGCACTCGTGACCGCGGCGGCCGACGCTTCTCGGATGACCGTGAGGATCGTGCCTTCGACCGGCTTCGCGACGGCGCCGTACGCGGCCTTCGTGCCCTGGTCGAGCGCGTTCGCGAGGTCGAGCGCGTTGAACTTGGTCTTGCCGGCGAGGCCCTCCGCGATGCCCCGCAGGATCTGGCTCGTGATCACGCCGGAGTTGCCGCGCGCGCCCATCAGGGCGCCGAACGCCGCCGCCGACGCGACCCGCTCCGCCGAGACCGTGGGCCCGAGCGCCTCCGCCTCCGCGAGGGCAGCACGCACCGTGGCCATCATGTTCGAGCCCGTGTCGCCGTCCGGGACCGGGAAGACGTTCAGGGCGTTGACCTCGTCGACCGCCGCCTCCAGGCCCGCAGCCGCGGCGCGGAACGCACCGAGGAGCCCGGCGCCGTCGCATGAGCGGCGGGCCATCAGTCGGTCACCGCCACGCGACGTCCGTCACGCGACGTCCGTCCCGCTGTCGGCGAGGTCGGACGGCCCGACGCCCGACGGGACGCTCGGCTGCGGCGGCTCCCCGCCCGGGTGCAGCTCGAGGCGCGCGACGCGGATCGAGAGCTGGTCCACCTCGCGGTTCAGGGCGACCCGGATCGCGTGCCGAACGGCGTGATCGACCTGGCGCGCGACCTCGGCGATCGGCAGCCCATGCGCAACGCGCAGGTGGAGGCGGATCACGAGCTGGCCACCGGCAACGGAGACCCGCAGCCCACCGGGGCGCCGCTCGATCCACCCGAGCACCCGATCAGGCCAGCTGCCCGCGAAGCCGGCGACGCCGTACGAGCCGAGGGTCACGCCGCGGACGATGTCGATCACCGCGCGTCGCGTGACGAGCGCCCGCCCGCCGATGGTGTGATCCGGCACCGACCCTCCCTGCTCGCGCGGCGCGGCCCGCGCGCCATGCGCCCTTCCCGGGAGCGCCCGGGGTGCGTGGTATAGTACCGCCCCGTTCGGGCCTGACCGGCCCTGAGCGCCTTCTTTCTGATCATCCTGAGGTTCTGATGGCTCGTTCGTGCGCGATCTGCGGCAAGGTGTCGATGGGTGGGTTCAACCCCCAGTCGACCGGGAGCAACCGGGTGCGCGCGCATCGCCGCTTCCAGCCGAACCTGCAGCCCTTCGTGATCCAGGAAAACGGCCAGCCGGTGAAGGCGCTCGTCTGCACCCGCTGCCGCCGCACCGCCACGAAGTCCGCCCGCTAGGACTCGTCTCCGCGCCGCCCTGGCGCGCACCGCGATCCTCGCGGTCCTCGCCGTCGCGGCTCTCGCAGCCCTGATGACGCACCCGCTCGTCTCCCTGGTCCTGTTCGGCGCGGCCGGTGCGGGATTCCTCGACGGGCGGCACGCCTTCGGTTTCGGACGGCACCCGGCGCTGGTCGCGTTCATCTCCGGGTTATGGCTGGCTGTGGTCGGCGTCGTTGTGACAATCCTGGGCCTGGTGCCCTTCGGCGGTCGCTGCGGCGCGACGGTCTGCGCGGGCAACTTCCTGCTGCTGCCTGGCGCGCTCCTGCTTGTCGCGGGTCTTACGCTGCTGGCGTGGTCGATCCTCACGTTGCTCCGGCTGCGCGGCGCCGCCAAGTAGCTGCCGCGTGTCATCACGCTGACTGATCCCAGCGTGTGCTAATGTCACACGGTGGTCAGACGCGCAGCGATCTACGCCCGAATCTCGAACGATCCCGAAGGTGACCGGCTTGGCGTGAACCGCCAGGTCGAGGACTGCCGGAAGGAAGCCGAACGCCGCGGCTGGCCGGTCGTCGACCTGTACGTGGACGACGACAAGAGCGCGTGGTCGGGCAAGGTCCGCCCCGAGTACCAGCGGATGGTCGCCGACATTGACGCCCGCAAGATCGACGCGGTGCTGTTCTGGCATCCCGACCGG
>DATAIB010000044.1:0-9910 GCA_036262855.1 Candidatus Limnocylindrales bacterium | reverse complement strand
GCTCCGCGAGCTCGTGTCCGAGCTGGCGGGCCGTGGCGTGCGCCGCTTCGTGCTGGGCCACGCGACCGGGGATCCCGAGGTCGCGGAGATCGCCGCGCTCGCGCGAACCGTGGATGCCGACCTGCTGATCGCAGGCGGCGTGTCCGACGCAGCCGGGATCCGGCGCATGCGCGACACGGGCGCAGCGGGCATCATCCTCGGCGAGGCGCTCCTGTCCGGGGCGATCGACTACCAGTCCGCCCGTGAGGCTGCCGCATGAGCTCCCGTCAACCTGGTCGCCGCGTCCCGAACAAGAGCCACGGCCTTCGAGCGCCAAGCTCGTCGGTGCGGCCGCCGAAGGACGCCGGGATGACGCCACTGTCGGGCGAAGCTCCGGGAGCCTCGACGGGGCCGTCGGCTGACGCAAGCGCGGCGGCGCCTGCGGGGGGCGCCACCGGCGCCACCGGTGCGGCGGGACCGGGCGGGCTTCGTCCGGGCAGCCGCTCGGCGAACCGCGCCGCCAAGCGCGCGTCGACCACCGGCGTGCGGCCGAAGACCCAGGTCCGACGATCGCCCAAGCGCTCGAGCAGCGCCAACAACACCGGGCTGGTTGTTCTCGCCGCCGTCGCGGTGATGGTCCTCGCCGCGGTGATCATCGTTGCCAACCCCTTCGCGGCGCCGAAGCCCAGCCCCTCGCTGGTCGCCTACGGCAATGGATCGTGCCCGACGAGCCAGCCCGCTCCCCTCGCCACGGACGCGACGAAGTACGTGACGATCAGCACCGGCCTCGGCGACATCGTGATCAAGGTCAGCGGCAGCCTCGCGCCGATTGCCGCAGGCAACTTCGTGGCACTCGCCCAGTGCGAGTACTACGACGGCGTGCCGTTCCATCGCACCGCCAAGCTCGGCGACGGCACGCCGTTCGTGATCCAGGGCGGCGACGGCCAGAACGGCGACGGCAGCGGCGGCCCCGGCTACACGATCAAGGACGAGCCCGTGACCACGACCTACAAGCGCGGGACCGTCGCGATGGCCCGCACGTCGCAGCCGAACAGCCAGGGCTCGCAGTTCTTCATCGTGCTCGACGACAAGGACGGTGCCGTGCTGTCCTCGACGAACACCTATGCGATCTTCGGCGAGGTCGTCCAGGGGATGGACGTCGCCGATGCGATCTACAAGGCCAGCAACGGCGTCGAGATCCCGACGGATCCGATCCTCATGGACACGGTCACCGTCTCCGACACCCCGCCGGCATCGCAGGCGCCGAGCTCGGCGCCCTCCACCGCCCCAACCACCGCCCCGACGACGGCGCCCAGCGCGCCGAGCGCCGCCCCGGCTTCCTGACCTCAGTCACCACGAGGAGCACGACATGACCAAGGCCACGATCAGCACCGAGCTCGGCGACATCGAAGTCGACCTGTTCACCCAGGCCGCCCCGAAGGCGACCCAGAACTTCATCGATCTCGCCAAGAAGGGCTTCTACGACGACGTCATCTTCCATCGCGTCATCCCGGGCTTCGTCATCCAGGGTGGCGACGGCGAGCACGGCAAGAAGTCCTCGCTGAACCTCGGCCGCGTGGGGACCGGCGGCCCGGGCTACAAGTTCGAGGACGAGCCGGTCCACGGCGACTACGGGCGTGGCTCGCTCGCGATGGCCAATTCCGGCCCGCACACGAACGGCAGCCAGTTCTTCATCTGCACCGCGGACCTGTCCGGCCGGCTGCCGAAGAACTACACCCTGTTCGGCCAGGTCACGAAGGGCATGGATATCGTCGACAAGATCGTCAGCGCACCGCGGAACGCGCGCGACCTGCCGGATTCGCCGGTCGCGATGACCTCGGTGACGATCCACGAGGACTGACACTCGCTGACCGAACCGGGCTGATATGCGCCTGCAAGGTCGCCGAGCACGCCTCGGAACGAAGAGTTAAGGGTTTTTCACAATCTCTGCGACGAAAACCCTTGGATTCAGCACGCCCGTCCCGTAGACTGTGCAACGCACTGCGTTCGCGCAGCGTCCGCTGCCCCAGCGGCAAGGTCATGGGTAGGTTGGGTCAGGGTAGTCGGTGCAGCCGACGTGATAGATGCCCTTGACGCGTGGCGGAAGCGTCCGTTTCGACGGATTTCTTCACCGGGACAGCATCGGAGCGGCTCCTTCGGGAGCCGCTCCGAACTTTTTCCCCCGAACTTCCCGGCGAATCGGGAACTCTTCGGTCGATTGACGCCCCGATAGAGCCGACGCCGCCCGATGATGGCGGTCCACTGGCTGGAGGCGGATCGGAACCGTGGCGGAGCGGACGCTCGTTGAACGCGCGATGGCCGGAGATCGGCTCGCCTTCAATGAGCTCGCAACTCGGTGGGTCAACCGCCTCTACGGCATTGCCAGCCTGATCCTGCGTGATCCCGACCAGGCGTCGGACGCGACGCAGGAAGCGCTGATCGCCGCGTGGCGCGACCTGTCCGCGCTTCGCGACGCGGATCGCTTCGGGGCGTGGCTGAACCGCCTGCTCGTGCGTGCCTGCCATCGCGAGGCCCGGCGCGCCCGGGGCCGCCGCGTCGTTGAGGTCGGTGACGCCCCGCTCGACATGCGCCCTGCTCGGGACGACCTGCCCGGATTCCTCGACCGTGACCAGCTGGAGCGCGGGTTCCGGCGACTCGATGTCGAGCACCGGGCGATCCTGGTCCTCCACCACCTCGAGGGCTACACGCTGGCCGAGGTCGGGGACATCCTCGGGCTGCCCATTGGAACCGTGAAGTCGCGCCTCCATCGCGCACTCACCACGATGCGCGCCGCGCTCGACGCGGATGCTCGAGTCATCGGTATCGACCGGGAGCGGATCGCATGAACGCGAGAACCGACACGGACCGGCAGGTCGCGTCCTGGCTCGAGTCGCAGCGGCCGGTCGTGGCGCCGGCGGGCGTCCTCGAGGGCGTGCGCGACGCGGTCTCGGGGACCCGCAGACGGCCCGGCTTGCTGGTGGTCGATCGCTGGACGTGGCGGCACGGCGCGGCGCTGCGGACCACGCTGCGGATCGCGCTGGTGGCCGCAGTCATTGCCTCGCTGGTGGCCATCGTGGTGGTCGGCGCGAGCCTGCTCGGACCGCGGCGGCCCGCGCCCCCGTTCGGGGTCACGCGGGCGGGGCTGATCGCCGTCGACACGAAGGACGGCATCGTCGTGACGAACGCCGATGGGTCCAACCGCACCGTCCTGGTCAAGGATGACGGCGTCGATGTGAGCCCCACCTGGTCGCGCGACGGGCTCCACCTCGCGTTCTGGCATCGAGCAGGCCGGACGGGCGCATGGACGCTGGTGGTGGTCGATGCCGACGGCTCCAACCGGGCGACGCTCGCGGACAGCATCCACCTCGTGGCCAGCGAGCAGAGCTTCGCCCAGCCGAGCAACCTCAGCTGGTCACCGGACAGCGGGCAGGTCGCCTACGCGGCGGATGTCGATGAGGGGAGCAGCCTCTTCGTCGCGACGCTGGGCCGAACGGGCGCAACGCAGCTCACGGACCCGGCGCTGAAGGCGCTCTACCCGGCATGGTCGCCCACCGGCGACGTCATCGCGTTCCAGAGCGACGCGTCGCAGACCCTCCACGTCGTCGGGGCGAACGGCTCCGGCGAACACCGGCTGTCGAGCCTCCGAGGCACGACGCTGTGGCCGGATTGGGCGCCGGATGGCTCGCGGATCGCCACCGCGGCATCGAATGGGGGCAGCACGGACATCTGGGTCGTGTCCGCCGACGGCGCCACGCTGCAGGACATCTCGAATGACCCGACGGTCGAGCTGTCGCCGAGCTGGTCGCCCGATGGCCGTCACATCGCGTGGGGCCGTCAACCGGCCGATCAGCGCATCCGCGCTTGGGTCGTGATCGCCGACCTCGACGTGGCGCGGTTGACGGAGCTTCGGACCGAGGCGGACCTCGCGCCGCCCGTCTGGTCGCCCGACGGCACACGGCTGTACAGCTACCACATGGCGTCGAACGGTCAGTTCGACGCCGTCCTCGTCCTCGATCCCACGGGGGTAGCGCCCGTGGTGCGCCTGCCCACGCCCGGCAGCATCGGCAACAGCAACTGGCAGCGACTTCCGTGATCGCGACCTGGAGGAGGACCCCGGTGCAGACGCTTCGTTCCCGTATCGCGCTCATCGGCGCCGCCACGTTGATCGCGGCGTGCGGCGGGGCCGCGACGCCCACGCTGCCGCCTTCGCCTACGCCGTCGCAGGTTGCTTTCGCGACCATCCTGGCGACCCCAACGCCGGCGCTTGCATCCGCCACCGCCAAGCCGGGCCCGACCCCCATCCCCGGCTGCCTGCCGCAGTGCTGGACCGGCCGGATCACCCGGCCCGGTGCGATCTCGGGCGTCTATACGACGAAGAACTTCTTCGGCGGGCAGCTCACGGTGACGGCACCGGATGGCTGGGCCAGCAGGGAGGACAGCACCGGCGAGTTCGCGCTCGGGCGACTCAACGATGAGACCGCGAGCATGGAGTTCTGGATCGACCTGTTCGCCGTGAAGAGCACGACCGGACAGAAGGATGATTCGGTCGGCACCGACGCCGCGTCCATGGTCGCGTGGTTCACCGCCAAGCCGATCATCAAGGTCATCGCCAAGTCGCCGACCACGATCGCGGGCATCCCAGCCACCCGGGTGGAGTACACGCGCAACGACAAGGCGGCGACCGAGGACCCAGGGTGCCCGCCGGACCTCCAACCATGCTCCGTCGCCTTCTCCTACCCCGAGTGGGACGGCGTGTTCGGCGAGGGTGGCCCGTTCCACAGCCAGCTGCTCGTCGCCGACGCCATGTGGGGCGGCCAGCGGCACACGATCTACGTCATGTTCTGGGCGGACTCGACGTCCTACCCGGAGCTCATTCCGCAGGTGAACGCTGTGATCGCCAGCATCCGGCTGCCGGAGGGTGTCGGGCCGGCAAGCTGAGTGGCCTATCGTGCCGGCATGGGATTGCCAGCCCCGCGGTACTCGCGCTTCTGGCATCGCTGGTTCCCGATCCAGTACCGGCTCATCCGGCTCCTGGATCCGTTCGCCCGGACGACGTGGCGAGGCTTCGGGCTCGGCAACGTCGTCGAGCTCCAGGTCGCGGGGCGGCACACCGGCCGCCAGCGGCGCGTGCTGCTCGGGTTGCTCCGGGACGGCGAGCACTGGTTCCTCGGCCATCCGAACGGCGACGTCGCCTGGACCCTGAACCTGGAGGCGGCGGGCGCCGGCAACCTCGTGTTCCGGCCGCCGACCACGATCCCGATCCGCGCGAGGCGCCTCGAGCCGGGGCCGCTTCGCGACCGCGCGATCGCCGCCACCGGGCAGCACGTGTTCCCGGGCAACCTCATCTACCGCATCGCGCGGCGCCACATCCGCGCCGCGGGCACCTACTTCCTGATCGAACTGGCGTGAGCCGCGGCGAGTAGCCTTCGCGCGATGGCCGAACGCTCGGATCGACGACCCCGCTTCCTCCTGCCCGCCCGCAGGCCGCAGACGCCCTCGGCTCCGGCGCTGCACGCCGAGGCGCCGGAAGTCTCGATGGAATCGCGGCCCGAGGACGTCGTCGCGCCGGTCGAGCAATCCATGGTCGACGCCGGCATCTACGTCGATGGCCAGCGCGTCGCGTCCCCGAAGACCGTCAACGAAACGGCAGCCGCGCTCCGGGAAACCCCTGGCGCGATGGCCTGGCTCGGCCTGTTCCGCCCGACCGAAGCGCAGCTCCGCCCGGTCGCGGAAGAGTTCGGGCTGCACGAGCTCGCCGTCGAGGACGCCGTCGTCGCCCACCAGCGCCCGAAGCTCGAGCGCTACGGCGACACCCTGTTCGTGGTCCTGCGGTCCGCCACGTACCTCGACAAGGACGAGGAGGTGGAGTTCGGGGAGATTCACCTCTTCACCGGCCCGAACTTCGTCATCACGGTCCGGCACAGCCGGACACCGGACCTCGGGGTCGTGCGCCATCGGATGGAGTCCCTGCCGGAGCTGCTCGCGCTCGGGCCGGAGGCCGTGCTGTACGCGATCCTCGACAGCGTCGTGGATGGCTTCGCCCCCGTCGTGGCGGGCCTCGACAAGGACATCGACGAGATCGAGACCGAGGTCTTCCGCGGCGACCCGCAGGTCTCCCGCCGGATCTACGAGCTGTCCGGCGAGGTCATCGAGTTCCAGCGGTCGACCCGGCCGCTCCACGGGATGCTCGAGGCGCTCGTCGCCGGGTTCGAGAAGTACGGCACGAACGAGGAGCTGCAGCGCTACCTGCGCGACGTCGCGGACCACGCGACCACCGTCACCGAGCGGGTCGTCGGGTTCCGGCAGATGCTCGGCGACATCCTCACGGTCAACGCCACGCTCGTGAACCAGGCGCAGAACGAAGAGGTCAAGCGCCTCACGGAGGCGAGCATCGCCCAGAACGAGGAGGTGAAGCGCATCTCCTCATGGGCCGCGATCATCTTCGCGCCGACCCTCATCGCGGCCGTCTACGGCATGAACTTCACCAACATGCCCGAGCTCGGCTGGGACCTCGGCTATCCCTTCTCGCTGGCGCTGATGGGCGTCGTGAGCGTGGGGCTGTGGCTCATCTTCCGAAGGCGCGGCTGGCTCTAGGTCGCGACCGCGCTACAGCGCGAGGACGAACTTCGCGATCGTGAAGTAGATGACCAGTCCGGTGCCGTCCACCAGTGTCGCGATGAGCGGCGATGAGACCACCGCGGGGTCGACACCGACGCGGCGCAGGATCAGCGGCAGCGCGCCCGCGATCACCGCCGCCCAGAGGCAGATCGCCAGGATCGTCAGGGCAACCACTTCCGGGACCCCCGGCCGGACGTTCAGGATGAGCGCACGCCCGAACGCCACCGCGGCCATCGCCAGGCCCATCACGAGCCCGACGCGGAGCTCCTTCCAGACGACCCAGGCGATGTCCTTCAGCGCGACCTCCCCGAGGGCCATCGCGCGCACGACCAGGGTCACCGTCTGGCTGCCGAGGTTGCCGCCGGTGCCGATGAGCAGCGGGATGAAGAACGCGAGGTCGACGACAGCGCTGAGCTCGTCCTCGAAGTTGCGCAGGACGGTGCCGGTGTACGCCTCGGCGAGGAACAGGAGCAGCAGCCAGCCCACGCGCTTGCGAACGAGCAGCGGCACGGACGCCAGCCGATAGGGCAGGTTCAACGGCTGGGAGCCGCCGAGCCGCTCGATGTCCTCCGTGGCCTCCGCCTGCAGGACGTCGGCCACGTCGTCCTCGGTGATGATCCCGACGAGATGGTCGTCGTCGTCCACCACGGGGATGGCGAGGAGGTTGCGATCCGTGAGGAGCCGGGCGGCGGTTTCCTGGTCGGCGGAGGCGCGAACCCGGACGGTCGACGGCGCCATGAGCTGCTCGACCGGGGTCGAGACCGGGCTCAGCAGGAGCCGGTACAGCGACAGGACGCCGAGCAGGTGGCGCTCGTCGTCGACGACATAGACGTAGTTCACGGTTTCCGCTTCGTCCACGAGCCGGCGGATGGCCGCCGTGGCCTGGGCTGCCGTCGCCTCCTTCGACACGGCGACGAACGCGGGGGTCATGATGCCGCCCGCGCTGTCGGGCTCGTACGCGGAGAGCTCGCGGATCTCCGCCGCCTCCGCCGGCGACATCCGAACGAGGATCGCGGTGGCCGTCTCGTCGGGCAGCTGCTCGACCACGTCGGCGGCGTCGTCCGGGTCCATCTCGCCGAGCAGCGGCGCTGCCTCGTTCGCCGACAGCGTGCGCAGGATCCGCGCCGCCTCGGACGGTGGCAGCTCCTCGAGGATCGCGGCGATCTCGTCGTCGGGGAGCCACTGGATGAGGACCGCGACCTCGGTCGGCTCGAGCTGGGGCACGAGGTCCGCCCACTCGGCCGGCCCGATGAGCTCGGCCATGCCGAGGACGCCGTCGCGCTCGCGCTCATGGATCAGCGCCTGCACCTCGGCCAGCAGGTCGGCCGTCGCCTGGGTCGTCATCGCGGCACCTCCGGGCATGCAGCGCCCGGAGGTCACGTGCATGGGGGTGTTGGGAGTTGGGAGCGGCGCTGGGGGATCCCGCGGGTCGGGCGGGGTGCCGATCCTATGCCGACATTGCAGCGGTCGCAACAGCCTGGGTTGCGGCGGGCAACCGACGCAGGGCATCATCCGAGCTCGTGAGCGAGCCCACGCCACAGCCCCCCGCCCCCGTTGCGGCACCCCCGCCGGCGACGCCCGTGCCGGCGACACCCGTGCCGGCGACTCCGGCGCGCCCGCGGCTGTCCTTCCTCGACCCGGCGAGCATCCGCCCGACCGTGGTCGTCGCGATCATCATCGCCGCGCTCTTCTACGGGACCCAGATCCTCAACGAGGCGCTGCCCGCGGCGGCGTCGGACGTTCCCATCTCGGCGAGCGGCACGGTGGCGATCGGTCAAGGTGCGGTCATCACGCCGCTGGATGGCTGGACGGCGTCCGGCCACGACGGCGGCGACGGCGTCCGGCTCGAGAAGGGCATCGTCGCGGTCGACCTGTTCGCCGAGACCTTCGGCGCTGATGCGGCAGACCTGGCCGCCGGCTATCGCGACGAGGTGCTCGCCGCGGACACGACGCAGTTCACCGCCACCCCGATCGAATCGTTCACCTCCAGCAACGGCACGCCCGGGGCGCGGTTCCGGTACCAGGGCGTGTTCACCGGGATCGATGTCGCGATCGAGGGCGAGGTCACCGTCCTCTTCGACAGCGGACTTGGCGTCGTTGCCGATTCCTGGACGCGGCAGGGAAACCTCGATGACGCGCTCGGCGAGATCCACGACATGCTCCAGTCCGTGGTCCTTCAGCCGTGACCGAGCCGATCGCGGCGGGTGCCACACCCGCGCCCGCGCCCGCCCCGGCGCTGCCCGCGCCCGCTGCGGCTACGGGGCCCGGCGTGAGGCCGGATCGACCGCCCGCCGACTGGTCCGAGGATGTCTCGATCATCCAGCCCCGGAACGCGGCGTTCTGGCTGTTCGTGGTCCTGCTCGGGATCGGTGGCGCCAGCTTCATCGATCGCCAGCTTGCATTCGCGAACTCGTCGACCACCGCCTGGGTCGTCGGCCTGTTCCTGCTGGCGCTCTACGCCGTGCCGGTGTTCTGGCTCGTCCGCTCGCTCGACCTGTTCGAGCGCGAGCCCCGGTCGATGCTCATCGGCGCGCTCCTGTGGGGCGGGATCATCGCCACGTACCTCGCGGCGCACGTCAACGACCAGTGGGGCGAGATCCTCAACAAGGTCGCGGGCGCGGATTTCGCGCGCGAGTGGGGCGCGGCGCTCATCGGCCCGGGCGACGAGGAGCTCTTCAAGTTCCTCGGCGTGGTCGTGCTCTTCCTCATCGCGCGGGCGGAGTTCGACGACGTCCTCGACGGCTTCGTCTACGGCGCGATCATCGGCCTCGGGTTCACGCTCGAAGAGGACATGTACTACTTCTTCGCGCACTTCGTGGGCCAGGCGGGCGCGTCCGACCTCGGCGGCCTGTTCGACGGCTTCTTCACCCGGATCATCGTCGGCGGCCCGTATTCGCACGTGCTCCTCACCGGCCTGACCGGCATGGGCCTCGCCTACTTCGTGACGCGTCCGGACGTCCCGCGGCAGCGCCGCCTGCTCGCCGCGATCGGCCTGTACGTGGCGGGCGTCGCGGCGCACTTCATCTGGAACTCGCCGCTGCTCAACGACTTCCTCGGCAACGACCCGGATGCCACGACCTGGATCCTGTGGGCGGCGATGAAGGGCCTGCCGTTCCTCATCCTCCTCGCGGTGATCGTCCGGATGGCGCAACGCCGCGAGATGCGTTGGGTGCGGGCTGCGGTCGCGCCGGAGGTCGAGGCGGGCTACATCACGCCAGCGGAGCTCGACACCCTCGGGGACCTGCGTCGCCGCCGAGCGGCTCGTGCGGTCGAGAAGGCGCGCTCGGGCGCGGCGGGCGAGCGCCTGCTCGCG